>CAZZKQ010000292.1:0-5032 GCA_964654875.1 uncultured Verrucomicrobiota bacterium
CCAGGTCACACCCGAGGAGCGCCGACGCCGGGCCGTCGAGGACCTGAAGCTCGCGGGCGACATCGCTGCGGGCTATGAGGATTTCGAGGTCACCGGGGCCGTGTTCGAGAAGCTCGTCGAACCCACCCTCATCCAGCCGACCTTCGTGACCCACCTTCCGAAGGAACTCGTCCCGCTCGCCAAGCTGTCGCCCGACGATCCAACCACCGTCGAGGTCTTCGAATGCTGCATCAACGGGCAGGAGATCTCCCCGGGCTACACCGAGCAGAACGACCCCATCGAGCAGCGGGAACGCCTGCAGCACCAGGCAGGCGGGGAGCAGCAGAAGCTCGACGAGGATTTCCTCGTGGCGCTCGAGCACGGCATGCCGCCGGCCGGCGGCATCGGCATCGGCATCGACCGCCTCTGCATGATGCTCCTCGGCCAGGAAAGCATCCGCGACGTCATCCTGTTCCCCCAGCTCAAGCCCAAGGCCTGATCCTCGGACCGGTGGACGCGCCATCAGGCGGTCCGGTTCACCTGGTTCCAGACCGGCTCCCCAAGCACCGCAGCGCGGGCGATGCGGGCCGAGGTGCTGCGCATCTCAACCATCCCCTCGGGACTGCAGAACGCTGCGTGGCAGGTCACGATCAGGTTCGGCGTCGCCGCCTCCTCGGGCGTCCGAAGCGGCTCGTCCTCGACCACATCCAGCCCCGCACCCGCCAATCGTCCCTCTCTCAGCGCCCGGAACAGCGGGACCTTCTGCACGATGTCCCCCCGCGCCGTGTTCACGAGGAACGCCGAGGACTTCATCAACGCCAGTTCCCGCTCCCCGATGAACCCCCGGGTCTCCGCCGTGAGCGGACAGTGGATCGACACGACATCGGCGAGACGCAGCAGGTCGTCGAGGGAGTCGACCCGCTCGATCCCCACCGCCTTGTGGAGGCCTCTCGGGACGTACGGATCGAAGAATACAATCCGGAATCCGAAGGCCTTCGCCCGGAGCGCGGTGGCGATTCCGATACGTCCGAGTCCGACAATCCCCAGCACCTGTGTCCGAAGCCGTCGCATGCGGGACTGGCACCCGATCCGCCATCCCAGGCGCTTGGCCTCGGCGTCCAGCGGAAAGAGCTGACGGTACAGGGCGAGGACCAGGGCCAACGCATGATCCGCCACCTCCTCGGTGCCGTAGTCCGGAACATTGCAGACCGCGATGCCGCGCTCGGCCGCCGCGTCGAGGTCAACCGTGTCGTACCCGACACCGTTCCGGATGATGGCCCGACACCGGCGGAATCCCACCATCGCAGACCGGTCGATCCGGATTCCATGCCAGAGGATGATGGCGTCGGCATCGATCACCCGCTCAGGCAATGGATCACGAAAATCCATCCAGAGGGTCTCCACCTCCGCAACCTTCTCGAGGATGGGACGCTCCACCGAGGCCGCGGCGTCGGCGAAATCGAACTCCTTGGGACAGACGATCGAAACCCGGGGTTGAGACATGGATGCGGATGGAACAGAGATGGGTCCGGAGTGGATGCCCCAGGGCATCCGGCTCCGCATCAACGGGTCACATGCGGCTCGGTCTCCTGGTCATAGTCGATCCCCGGCAGTCCGAACCCGAACAGCTTGAGGAATTCCTCCCGGTAGCCGGCCGTGTCGGCGAGCTGCTGGAGGTTCTCGGTCGTGACCTGGGGCCATAGGGCTGCCACGGCCTGCTGCACGTCGGGACGCATCTCCCAGTCGTCGATCCGGATGCGGCTATCGGCATCCACCGGAGTGGCAGCCCCCCCGTAGAGGTTGCCGAAAAGGCGTCGGATCTGCTCGATGCAGCCCTCGTGGAGTCCCTTTTCCTTCATGACCCGGTAGAGCAGCGAGATGTACAGGGGCACGACGGGGATGGCCGAGCTCGCCTGGGTCACCAGCGCCTTGTTGACCGAGACATAGGCCCGCCCCCCCCTGGCCTTGAGTCGCTCCTGCAGGACCTGCCCGGTCTTTTCCAGATCCTCCTTGGCCCGGCCGATGGTGCCATTGCGGTAGATGGCCCAGGTGAGGTCGGGTCCGATGTAGGAATACGCCACTGTCGTGAACCCCGGGGCGAGCAGGTTGGCGGACTCGAGGGCGTCGACCCACATCCCCCAGTCCTCGCCCCCCATCACCGAGACCGTGTCGGCGACCTCCTGCTCGGTCGCAGGCTCGATCGACACGGGATTCACCGCCCACTTGTCGGTGTCCACCGTCTTGGAGCTGTAGGGCTGTCCGATCGGCTTGAGCACCGACTTCGAGACCGCACCCGTCTTCGGATGGGTCCTCCGGGGCGAGGCAAGGCTGTAGATGAGGAGGTCGATCTGGCCGAGGTCCTTGCGGATCTGGTCGACCGCCTGCTGCTTGATTGCGTCCGAGAAGGCGTCGCCATTGATGCCTTCGGCATAAAGTCCCTCGGCACGGGCCGCGCGTTCGAAGGCGATCGTGTTGTACCAGCCGGCGGTGCCGAGGCGTTCCGGCTCGCTGGGCTTCTCGAAGTAGACGCCGAGCGTGGAGGCCCGGGATCCGAAGGCCGACACGACCCGAGAAGCGAGGCCGTAGCCGGTGGAACTGCCGACCACCAGCACCCGCTTCGGGCCTTGGGAGACGGGGCCGGAGGCCCGTACGAAGTCGATCCACTGCTGCACATGGGCCGCGCACCCCTGGGGATGGGCTGTGATGCAGATGAAGCCACGAGTCTTGGGACGGATGATCACGGGCCGACCCTACCGGATCGGGAGGCCGGCGAGAACCCTCAACTCCATCGGATTCACCCACAGGACCCAGACGAAGCCACGCGAGGCGCCCCTCCGACGCAAGGACCCGGGTGAGAAGGGATAGACGTCAGCCGGACAGGAACCGGGGTTTAGGGAACCCACCGCAATCCCGGAAGACCTTGGAATCCCCGATGTCGATCGGATTCCTCACGTCCCCGATCCAATCCGGCAGCGCTTCGGATTTCCGTGAACGCCGACCCCGTCTTCCCAATCCCGTTTCGCGTCGCTAGCGATAGTTTCCAGGAATTGGAACCCTGCTCAGAACGACCCGGAAACCCGTGGCCTCGAATCCAAACACAACGGAATCCCGAGCGGTCGTCGTCACATCCTTGGAGGAATCCCAGAAATTCCCACCTCGAACAACCCGAAAGGTCTCGTAAATCAAGCCCGCGGGTCCTTTGGGATCGGTCTCCGTCTGCGACGGATACGAATCGTAGGCGTCCGCCACCATCTCATCGACGTTTCCAAGCATGTCGTATAGGCCCCAGGGATTGGGATTCTTACGCTTCACCCTGCTGGAGGACCCAAAAATTCCCTGGTCATACCAGGCTACGTTACTCAAGCCGCCATTCTGGGGCGCCCACTTCCCCCCCGCGGTGCAGGCATATTCCCATTCCGCCTCGGTTGGCAACCTGTAGCCGTAGCCTCTCGGGATCTTTCCCTCAGAGAACTCGACCTGCGTCCGCCGCCGGCAATAATCAACAGCATCGCCCCACGTCACCTGCTCGACGGGTCGACTGCCCCCAAGGAGCCAGTTTTTTGAGGGGTTGGATCCCATCACCTTCTTGTACTCATCCTGGGTGACCTCGTGATCCAGCATGTAGAATTCCTGGGTCAACGTGATCGTCCGCCTACCGTAGTCATTGTTTAGACAGGCCCCTAAAGGAGACCGGGTGCAGTCAGCGGTCCCCATTTCGAAGGTACCCGGCACAATGCGAACGAATCCAGAAGGAACGGTCAGGGAGGTGGGCAGCTTGGCGGGTCTGGGGCCGAGGATCTGAACCTCAACACGGCCGATCTCATAGGAGTACTCCGCAGGACTGGACCCCGTGGCCTTCCCGCCCGTTCCACCCGTGGTGTTCGCCGTCGCTTTCTTGCCGGACGGTTTGCTCTGGCTGTCCGAGCCCTTGTTCTGGGCGGCCAGAGGAATCGACAAAACACAGGCGCATGCCACGGAGAGCGGAATTTTCATCCACCGAATCTGCCGACGGTCGAGGCCCTGTCTAGGTGGAAAACGAGAAAAAGGGGGAACGCACGACCCACCGGGAGACCCCACGAAATGAGGGTGCCCGATCGTTGCCGCCCCCCCCCACCCCACGGGCCCATGCCGGGTTCCGATCCGGAAAACTCCTCGCGGTCACGGTCGGATCCGATATGCTCTCCAACTCGTTCATGACTGCCCGCCTGTTCTCTGAGCTCGGACTCTCCCCGGAAACCCTCAAGGCCATCGCACGCCTTGGATTCGAACAGGCCTCGCCCATCCAGGCCGAGGCCATTCCCGTCCTGATGGGGGGATCCGATGTCGTGGGCCAGTCCCAGACCGGCTCAGGCAAGACCGCGGCCTTCGCCATCCCGGCCCTCGAGCGCCTCGATCCCAATGTCCGGGGCGTGCAGGTTCTGATCCTCTGCCCCACACGCGAACTCGCGATCCAGGTCAGCGAGGAAGTCCACAAGCTCGCGTTCTTCAAGCAGTCGATCCGCGCCCTCCCCATCTACGGGGGACAGAGCTATGAGCGCCAGTTCGCGGGACTCCGCGCCGGACCCCAGGTCGTGATCGGCACGCCGGGCCGCCTCATGGACCACCTGAACCGTGGCACCCTGCGCCTGGACGAGGTCCGGATGGTCATCCTCGATGAGGCGGACGAGATGCTGAACATGGGGTTCCGCGAGGACATCGAGTTCATCCTCAAGAGGGTCCCAACCACGCGCCAGACCGTCCTGTTCTCGGCCACCGTGCCGCGTCCGATCGAGGAGATGATCCGCCTCTACACCCGCGATCCCCGTCGGATCCGGATCGAGGCCAAGGCCCTCACGGTCCCCACGGTCGAGCAGGTCTATTTCGAGATCGACCGCCGCTGGAAGACCGAGGCCCTCTTCCGGCTCATCGAGCTCCATGACGTCAAGCTGGGCATCGTGTTCTGCAACACCCAGCGGATGGTCGACGACCTCACCGAACACCTGAACGCCGCAGGGTATTCGGCCGACGCCATCCACGGCGGCATGGCCCAGGCGGCCCGGGACCGGGTCATGGG
>CAZZKQ010000293.1:0-5022 GCA_964654875.1 uncultured Verrucomicrobiota bacterium
ACCGCTGTACCGGGGGTCGTGGGCAATTTGAAGGCCGCAGAGGCCGGAGCCAACCGGGTCCGCTTGACCTGGGACGCCGCGATTGTGGCTGGGGATCCCAATGCCCGCGTGGCCTATGACGTCCTCCGCGATGGCGCTGTCATTGCAACCACCCTCACGACTCTGACCTTTGAGGATCGAGGGGTGACTGCCGGCAAGTCCTACACCTACATCGTGCGCGGCAAGAACATCGCCGGCACGACCGGACCCAACGCAACCGTTGCGGTGACGACTGCCGGCCTCGTCGACACGCTCGCTTTCCTTCAGTCCAAGATCTGGTTTGGGATCGGGGGCACGGCGGTCGACGCGCTCCTGAGCGATCCGCACTTCCAGGATCCGCCAGACCTCACACGGTATGTGAACGGGTTCAGCTTCGGTGAGACCTCCGGCTTCGGGAACACCTATGGCGACAACTTTGGAACAGTCATCCAAGGCACATTCAAGGCCCCCGAGACCGCGTCGTACCGGTTCTTTATCCGCTCGGATGACGCCAGCCAGCTGTTCATCAACACGGCGGGGGGCACGGCTCCGGATCCAACCGCCAGCACTCCGATCGCGAACGAGGACGGCTGCTGCAAGGGCTTCCTCGAGGACGCCCCGTACGCCAGCGAGCCGATCGCCCTGACGGCCGGCAAACAGTACGGACTGACCTTCGTTGTGAAGGAGGGCGGCGGCGGCGACTGGGGCCAGGTGGCCATTCGCAAGGAAGGTGACCCCACCCCGGCGGTGGGCCTCGCACCGATGCGGGGTGCGGTGTTGGCCGGCAAGGGTGATGCCGTGGGGGCCTCGGTGTCCTTCACGCGTCAGCCCACCAATCTCACTGTCACCGCAAACGGCCCTGCTGAGATATCGGCTGAAGCAGCCGGTTCATCGCCCTATGGCGGAGATTACGGGAGTGCGATCGTCTACCAGTGGTACATCAACAACACCGCGATCCTCGGTGCCAATGGCCCTGTCTTGAGCGTCAATGTCACCCCGAAATCCTACAACGGTGCCAAGGTCAAGGTCGTTGCCTCGGTCGCAGGTGCGAGTGTCACCAGTTCCGAGGCGATCCTGACCGTCAACGACGACAAGGTTGCCCCGACCGTCAAGCGGGTCGGTGGCTCCGAGTCGTTTGATTCCATGACGGTCATCTTCTCCGAACCCGTGGTGGATCCTTCGGCCCTCAATGCCGCGAATTACAAGGTCACCGGTCTGAACGTCAGCAGTCCCGTACGCGTCAATGATCGGACCATCAGGCTGACCACCTCCCGGCAGCAGGTCGATACCCGATACGATCTGTCCATCAAGGGGGTCCTGGACCTCGCCGGCAATCCCTCAGCCTACATCGGCTCGTTCGTGTCCTACCGATTCCAGTCCGGTGTCGTTCGGTTCAACACCTGGAACAACGAGGGAGGCGGATTCGATACCTTCCCGAGGGATCGCGCCCCGGATCATACCTTCCTGAAGGACCAATATTTCACGGGAACCGGTCTCTTTGAGAACTATTTCGGGCAGCTGAAAGGCCTCTTCAAGGCCCCCAAGACCGGAGACTACGTCTTCTGGATCTCCACGGACGACCACGGGGAACTCTACCTCAGCTCCGATGAAAACCCGGCGAACAAGAGAAGGATCGCCGAGGAGCCTGTCTGGTGCGATCCGATGTACTGGAAGACCGATGGTGGCGCGAATTCAGGATCCCGCGGTGGGGACGGCCAACTCGCAAATCGTTCGGATCAGTATCCCGGCACGGAGTGGCCTGGTGGTGCGGGCGCCAAGATCACCCTGACCGCCGGGCAGAATTACTATCTGGAGGTGCTCTACAAGGAAGGCGGTGGTGGCGACCACGGTGCTGCCACCTTCACCTACCTCGGTGAAGCGGTACCGGCCAACGGCAGCACCGCCCTGAAGGGCGATCTGGTGGGATGGTACATTGACCCGCAGACGGCGCCTCCCATCGTGACCCAGGCACCCACCACCCAGTTCTATGCACGGGGTGGATCCTTCCGGTTCGACATCGGCGTTCAATCGGCACTCCCCGTGACCGTGCGCTGGTACCAGAACAAGAAGCTCATCGAGGGGGTTTCGGGGACGACCCTCGAGGTCCAGAACGCGGATGCCCGCCATGTGGGTGACTACTATGCGGTCATCTCCAACGAGAACGGCTCCGTGTCGACCTGGCCCGACAACAACGCCCGGGCAATCATGACCGGGGCCTATGTCATCGAGGCCGAAGACTACAACCATGGCCGTGGCAAATCGATCCTCACAGCCAGCACGATGCCCGTAGCCGACAGTCTTTACCGGGGTCTCGACGGCATCCCTGGAACTGATTTCCAGTTCAACAGCTCGACGGAGGATCCCTGCGCCAACGGAAACAGCTATCGCAACGGATGGAACAACAACGGGAATTGTGTCGCGTTTCCCCCGGGTCCGGGAGGGAACGTCGATGTCATCCTCGATAATGGGGTCAATCAGGAACGTCCGGATTACACCGCCGCCAACAACTACAAGATTGGATGGACGGGCGCGACGACCTGGTTCAACTACACGAGGACCCTTCAACCCGGTGTCTACAACGCGGTGTTTGTGGGGTCCCACGATGGGTTGGATCCGAACTTCAACACCGTCGCACTCGAGATCGTGACGGATCCGACGCTGGAGAACGCACCGGGCATCGAAGTGGCACGGGTGACCTTCGCCAATACGGGCGGATGGAGCTCGAACGATCAGATCCCGTTCGTCAGTCCAGACGGCTCCCCCAGCCCGATTCCCATCGACGGAACGACCACGCTTCGGCTGCGCTGCACCCAAGGCAATCCAGACTTCGACTACGTCCTGCTCTACCGGGCATCGGGCGTGGCCGTGGCCCAGAACCCGGCGGACCAGCAGTCGGTGGCGGGAACGACCCTGACACTCACGGCGAAGGTGGCCGGATTGGGACTCACCTACCGATGGCAGAAGGACGGGGTGGATCTCGTGGACGACGGTCGAGTCTCGGGAGCCGCGACGGATACGCTGCGGATTGGCGGAGTGGCACCGTCCGACGCGGGCCGGTATCGGCTCTGGTCCGGTAATGCCGAGGGGACGGTGGAGACGACCGAGGCGGTCGTGACCGTCTTGGTGCCGCCCGCAATCGTCGAACAACCGCAGTCCGTGGAGGGACTCCTGGAGGAGACGGTCACGCTCCGCGTGGGGGTGGTTGGCTCCCCGACCCCAACGCTCCAGTGGTTCAAGAATGATTCCCTGATCCCAGGAGCGACCTCTGAGACACTGGTCCTTGAGGCGTTCCAGAAGACCGATGCCGGGACCTATACGGTTCGGGTCAGCAACTCCTCCGGAACCGTCACCAGCGCCCCCGCGGTGGTGTCCTTTGTCGATGGGGTCCGTGTCCTGGTCGACGGAGTGGTCTCGAGAGGTGTCTACCGAACTCTGGATCCGGTCACGATCGACATGCAGTTCGCCCTCGGTGACTGGCTGTTGTTCTACACTCTGGATGGCACTGAGCCGAACTTCGTCTCGAACCCCTATGCGGGTCCCTTCGTGATTGCCGGCCCGGTGGATATCCGGGTCGCAGCCTACTCGCCCGATTTCAGCAACTCGCGGGTCTTCGACGGGATCTCGGTCCGATTCCTGCAACCGCAGGTTCTGGAGTGGGGAGCCTTGCCCAACCTCAGGTACAAGGAGGCTGGATTGGTTGGGGTTTCGTCCACCAGTGGATTGCCGGTAACCCTCAAGGTGGCTTCGGGTCCCGCCAAACTGATCGGCAATCAGCTGACGGCGACCGGAGTTGGGACGGTGGTTCTCGTGGCCAGCCAAGCTGGGACCGACACCTTCGCCGCGGTCTCCGAGGAACGGACCCTCCAGATCGGTCGCGCCGTTCAGGGGTTGGTCTGGCCGATTCTGGAGGATCGGACGTTTGGGCAGGCGCCGTTTGGCGTGACGGTGACTTCCGGGAGCGGTCTGCCCGTTGTTCTCACGGTGGAGTCGGGCAAGGCGACCCTGTCCGGAGGCACGATCACCCTGACCGGAGCGGGGACCGTGACCCTGAAGGCAACCCAGTCCGGGAATTCCAACTACGAACCCGTCAGTGAGACCCGAGGGTTCACCGTGGCCAAGGCGGAGCAGACCCTCACTTTTGCATCGATCGCCAATCGAGCCTACTCACCCGACGTCTTCACGCCCGTGGCGGTGGCGTCCAGCAAGCTCCCGGTCGCCTTCGAGGTGCTGAGCGGTCCCGCCGAAGTCTCCGGCACGGGTCTCCGGGCGACCGGGGTCGGATCTGTCGTCGTTCGCGCGCAACAACAGGGCAATGAGGACTATCTGCCCAGCCTACCGTCAGACCGAACCTTCTCCATCACGCAAGGCACCCAGACCCTCACCTTTACCTCCGTTGGCGCGAAGACCTTCGGAGAGGCTCCAGTGACCTTGAAGGCAACCAGCAACCGGGATCTCCCCATCACGTATCGTGTCCTGAGCGAGCCGGGTCGCATCGAGGGGGATCGATTGATCTTCACCGGGGCCGGTACGGTCGCCGTCCAGGCGATCCAGGCCGGAACGGATCTCTACGCCGCCGCAGCGGCGAGCCAGAACATCGTGGTCGCCAAATCGACACAGACCCTCACCTTTGCGGCGATACCGGATCAGGGCTATGTCACCAGTCCCCTGCCGCTGTCGGCTTCGTCGACAAGCGGCTTGCCGGTATCGTTCCGGCTTGTGAGTGGTGCGGCGACGGTTTCCGGCGCGGAACTGCGGCTGACGGGCGTGGGTACCATTGCCGTGGCGGCCGATCAGGCCGGGAACAGCAACTATCTGGCGGCGACCAGCGTCACCAACCGGTTCACGGTGGCTCGAGGAACCCAGGAGATCACCTTCAACCCGATCGGAGATCAGGTGTTGGGCGGTGCCGTGATCAACCTGACAGCGTCGAGCAGCGTGGGCCTGCCCGTGGTGTTCCAGGTGGTTTCCGGACCGGCATCAGTCTCTGGTAGCCAGCTCACCCTC
>CAZZKQ010000294.1:0-5020 GCA_964654875.1 uncultured Verrucomicrobiota bacterium
CTGCTCCTTGAGCTTCTTCAGATCCTTTTCGCTGGGACCACCGGAATCGGCGGCATGCAGGGTCGTGGCGACGAAGAGACTGAGGATGGCGGATTTCGCGAGGTTCATGGACGGATGAGGTGATTGGGCCAGCAAGTGGCCCCGGAAGGAGTCAATACAGCCCACCGCGGTGAGGCAAGAGCGCCGATCCGTGAACCAGATCCCCCCTTCACGTCCCTCCCGGTGGGATGATAGGAACCACCCCATCATGATCCGAGTCCCGACTCTCCTCCTCGCCCTCTTCAGCCTCTCCATGCCACTCGGTGCACCCGGGGCCGAGCCCGTTGACAGCCGGAACTCCTGGCAGCTCCTCCCCTTCACCAAGGCGGACAAGGCCAACCCCATCCTCGAGCCCACGGCGCTCTCCGAATTCGACTGTCCCATCGAAGGTCGGGTCCGCTGGGAGGAATCCCACGTATTCAACCCGGCGGCCGTGGTCCACGACGGCAAGGTCTGGATCCTCTATCGCGCCCAAGGCAAGTCGGGCGTTTCCCGACTCGGCCTCGCATCGAGCACCGACGGGCTGCGGTTCGTCCGACACCCCAGGCCCGTCGTCTATCCCGACAACGATGCCCAACGGATCTTCGAGGCTCGGGGTGGCTGTGAGGATCCCCGGGTCATCGGGGACTCCAAGGGGAACTTTGTGCTCACCTACACCGCCTACGATGGCAAGACCGCCCGTCTCATGGTGGCCACCTCGAGGGATCTGATCACCTGGCAGAAGCATGGTCCTGCGTTCCGGGGAGAGATGCGCGAGGAGTGGACCAAGAGTGGATCGATCGTCTGCAGGCGGCAGGGTGACCGGTTCATCGCCGAGCCCATCCAGGGGAAATACTGGATGTACCTCCGGGATTCGAAGTTCCTCCTCGCGACCTCCACGGACCTCAGGAACTGGGAGGTCGTCCGGGACGCCGCTGGCAGGCCCTGGGAGATCGTCTCGTCCCGCCCCGGACGGTTCGACAGCGATCTGGTCGAGCCCGGCCCCCAGGCCTGGCTCCGCGACGACGGGATCCTGCTCCTGTACAACGGTGTCAACGCCAGGACCAACGGCGATCCGAAGCTGCCCCCGGGCAACTTCGCCTCGGGCCAGCTCCTGATGGACCGTCAGGATCCCACCCGGATTCTCAAGCGGAGCGAGACGTTCTTCCTGACCCCGGACCGCCCATATGAGATCACGGGGCAGGTCGGCAACGTCTGTTTCATCGAGGGGCTCGTGACGTTCCGGAGCCGTTGGCTGCTCTACTATGGCACGGCAGACTCCCGGGTGGCCGTGGCCACGGGACCCGCCGATCGCTGAACGGGCGGCTGATCGCATTCCGGAGGGCGAACCTTGGATCCCCATTTTTAGTCTCTGTCGGGGGGATGAACCCGTCGGCTACAAGGTGGGGATGGCCGAACCGACAGGACCCCAGGACGCCGCCCCGATGGATGCCCCACGGGAGCGGCTGTGGAACCTTGGGCCGGGATGCCTTGGCACCGCCGAGCTTCTGACCGCCCTGCTGGGATCTGGATGCCGGAAGACGGTGGAGGCCGATCTCGGTCACGAACTGATCCGGAGTTTCGGCTCCCTCGAGGCGATGGCGCGTTGTCCCGAGGAACGGCTCCTCGGGATCCCGGGCATGGGCCGGAGCAAGGTCGCCACCCTCAAGGCGGCCTTCGAGGTGGCCCGGAGACTCGCCCTCGAGGCCCGGGCGGCATCTCCCATCGTGGATTCCCCAGAGGCCGTCGCCCGACTGCTCCGGGGTGACTGGGCCACGCTCGAGGCCGAACGGTTCGTCGTCCTCATCCTCACGACCCGACGACGCCTCATCCGGATCGAGCAGGTCAGCCAGGGGCTGCTCGACAGCGTCCTGGTCCACCCCCGCGAGGTCTTCCGTCCGGCGATCGCCTCCAACGCCCACGCCGTCATCCTCGCCCACAACCATCCGGGCGGGGATCCCAACCCGAGCGAGGCCGACATCCGGGCCACCCGGGACCTCGTCCGTGCCGGACAGCTCCTGCGGATCGAGGTCCTGGATCACGTGATCCTCGGGCGTGCGATGGAGGGTCGGCCCAAGGATTACTGCTCGCTTCGGGAACAGGGGTACTTCTATTCCTAGCCGGACATGGCGCTCGGCTTGGCCCTCTCCTTCCTCTTCGGTTGCTTCGCGCTCCTGTTCCTCATGCGCCAATGGCTGCGTCGCCAGCAGGCCGCGCCAAGGGTCCAGGCCGCATTCAGCCTCATCGTGATCCTTGGCTCCCTCCTCGGCGTATGGCTTTCGCTGAGGCTGGAATATCCGGCGGGTCCACAGCTCCGATTCGCCGGGGCTCCGCTCCCGCTGGCGGTCTTCAGGAACGAGGGCGGACAGTGGGTCGACTATGTGCATCCCCGTCCCGTCATGGCCTTCCTCCTGATGGCCAATTGCGCGCTGTGTGCCACCACCCTGGCCGGCCCGCTGGTCCTCTGGCAGGCCCTCGGACGCCGCCCCACCCCACCTGCCCCATGATCCATCCCGCCGCCGTCATCCACCCCGGGGCCCGGATCGGATCCGGCTGCTCGATCGGTGCCTATGCCGTCATCGATGAACACGTCGTGCTCGGCGCCGACTGTGTCGTCGGCCCACACGTGCATCTCACCGGGCATACCTCGATCGGTGCCCGGAACCGGTTCCATACCGGTTGTGTCATCGGGGATGCCCCCCAGGACTCGAAGTACGCCGGAACTCCCACCCGGCTGCGGATCGGTGACGACAACACGTTCCGGGAACACGTGACCGTCCACCGCTCGAACCGTCTCGACGAGACCACGGAGATCGGCAACCAGAACCTCCTCATGGCGTCGAGCCACGTGGGACACAACTGCATCCTCGGCAACGGCAACACCCTGGCCAACGGTGCCCTGCTCGCGGGCCATGTCACCATGGCCGATCGCGTGTTCCTCTCCGGAAACTGTCTGGTCCATCAATTCTGCCGGATCGGCCGACTGGCGATGATGCAGGGGGGATCGGCGATCTCCCAGGACCTGCCTCCGTTCTGCATGGCACGCGGCGACAACGGCATTGCCGGACTGAACGTGGTCGGCCTGCGCCGCGCGGGGTTCACCGCGGAACAGCGTCTCGAGCTGAAGCGAGCCTACCTTGGATTGTTCCGGTCGGACCTCACCCGTTCCTCGGCCCTCGAGGCGCTGTCGGACCGGTTCCCGACCGGTTCCCCCGCCCGGGAACTCGTGGAGTTCGTCCGGGGATCCAGGCGTGGGATCTGTGCCGACACCGGACGGCGGGGCGGTCGCCCCGATCCATCCGAGGCTTGATGGGCACGCAAACGCCGCGCAGCGTTGGGACATGCCCTCGCGCCGCACCTTCCTCGGAACCGCTCTGGTCACACCCCTGATTGCCGGATCCATCACCCGGGGCGCCGATCCGGGTGTGCGCGATGGCGAACTGGCGGTCATGACCTACAACCTGCGCTTCGCGAGCGAGAAACCCCCGAACGACTGGCCCACCCGACGCCCCATCGTGGCAGACCTGATCCGCAGGTACCATCCCGATGTCATCGGCACCCAGGAGGGACTGTATGGTCAGCTCCGGTCGATGGAGGCCGACCTGGAGGGATACGGGACCATTGGACTCGGTCGCGACGGCGGCAGCCGGGGGGAGTTCATGCAGGTGTTCTACCGACGGGACAGGCTCGAACCGCTGGAATACGACCACTTCTGGCTGAGCGACACGCCGGAGGTCATGGGATCTTCGACCTGGGGCAACACCAACCGTCGGATGGTGACGTGGGTCCGTTTCCTCGACCGCACGACGCGGCGCCAGTTCCACTTCTGGAACACCCACCTCGATCACGCCCTCCAGGGTGCCCGCGAGAAGGCGGCTGACCTGATTCTCCGGCGGATCGGCAAGCAGGCGGATCCGAAGCTGCCATTGCTGCTGGTCGGGGATTTCAACGCCGAGGCCCGAGCCAACCCGGTCTACGACACGCTCGTGAACCCCGCGGCGCTCCAGGACACCTGGTATCTCGCGAAGGAACGCCGCAACGAGACGGCAAACTCCTTCAACGGGTTCAATCCACTCCGGGAAAACGGTGAACGCATCGATTGGATCCTCGCGCGGGGACCCCTTTCGGTCCGTGCCAGCGAGGTCGTGACGTTCCGCAAGGGCGACCAATGGCCCAGCGACCACTGCCCGGTCATGGCCTGGCTGGAGTGGAGTTGAGATCGGGATCGCCGGGGGTCGAAACGAGCCCCTCAGTTCGCCTTCAGGATCTCCTCCTCGATCTTGTACATCGACATGCCGCGGAGCTTGAGCAGGAGGGCCTTGAAGTAGACGAGCAGCTCGTGACGTCGACGGACATAGGCGAGCAGCAGCTTGGAGAGGTATGAGAACCGGACCGGGTAGGCCTCCATCTCGACCTTCTCGAGCTCGTCCTGGAACTTCTCGAAGAGCCGGAGATTCTCGACATCGTTGAAGAGGTACCGGTTCCGCTTCGAGATGCTTCCATGGTGGAACATGTTCAGGACCACGGCGTCGATGAAGATCTTGGTGGGGATGAAGATCTTGCTGAGTTCGTCCGAGGGGGTGTCGACCTGTGTGACCCGACAGTTCCACGGATCGACCACCAGACAGGTCTCCTTGGCGCTGAGCGTCAGGATCACCTGGTACTTCCAGTTGCGGAACCGGAACCGCGACCACCAGGGGATGGCGCGGATCTGGGCCTCGAACCGTTCGAGAATCTTCGGGGTGATGGCCGCCCGGTGTTCGACATCATAGAACTTCTCGAGGCGATCCCGGTTGGCCTCGGCGTACTCCGCGATGTGCTTCTCCTTCTCGTCGAAATACTCCCGGTTGCTGGGGTCGATGCTGAACCCGGTGTCGGAGCTGTAGCTGTCGCCCGACAACGCGATCTTGATCTCCCAGCCCCCCTTCCGCTCCTCGCCGCGGAGCTGCGCCTCGAGCTTGTAGGGATCGTTGATCAGTCCGTTGAACTGCACGGCGTCCCG
>CAZZKQ010000295.1:0-5017 GCA_964654875.1 uncultured Verrucomicrobiota bacterium
CGCCCACCGGCGCCCGCAGCTCGAAGGTCGCCTTGTCGGCCTCGCAGTCGGCGATCAGGTCGCCCGCCTGGATGGTGCTCCCCTCCGCGACCTTCCATTCGATGACCGACACCGACTGGTCGGCCGGGCTCGACCCGACCGCCTCGAGCACGAAGCGCTCGGCATCGGCGGGAACCTCCTGGGCCCAGGCGACGGTGACGCCACAGAGGCGTCCGGCCTCGTCGAGGATCCGTTGGAAGCTGGGCAGGACGTCGAGCTGGTTGACGTAGTTGCAGGGGACGTAGGTGTCGGGACGCGTCACCCGTCGCACCCGGATGGGGCGGTCCACCCGCTCGGAGACCGTGGCGACGATCTCGGCCCCGAACCCGCAGGTGAGATTGTCCTCGTGGACGACCAGCAGTCGGCCGGTCCGCTCCACGCTGGCGCACACCGCATCGACGTCCCAGGGGCTGAGCGACCGGAGATCGATGAAATCCACACCCACACCGGCTCCCTGCAGCGCCGTCACCACCCGCTGACAGAGCGGCACGGTACCGCCCCAGGTGACCAGGGTGAGATCCCCGCCCTGCGCCACATGGCGGGCCTTGCCCGGCAGCACGAGGTGGTCGGCGACATCACGGCCCGTGGCGAGAGACGGATCGTTGAGGCAGACCTTCGGATAGAGGAAAACGGTGGGGCGTCCTCCACGCAGCGCGGCGTTCAGCAGCCCGACGGCATCCGCGGCGGTGCTCGGAATGACCACGTCCACACCCGGGGTATGGGCCACGACACTCTCGAAGGTCTGGGCGTGGAAGGGACCGAGTCCCGGACGATACCCGCCACATGGCGCCATCAGGACCATCGGAACCGTCCAGCCGCCATCGGTCCGCCACCACAGCGATCCCATCTCGCTGGCGATCTGGTTGAAGGCCAGCGGGAGGAAGTCGGCGAACTGCAGACAGGAGACCGGTCGCCCCCCCGCCAACGCCCGGCCGACACCCACGCCGGCGATCGTGCTCTCCGAGAGAGGGGCATTGGCGACGCGTCCCGGAAACGCGGTGGAGAGTCCGCGCGTGAGACCGAAGACATCCCCCTTCGGATCCTCCAGATCCTGTCCGTATAGGCTGACACGCGGATCCCGCGCCAGCCAGACCCTCAGGGTCTCGCGCAGGGCTTCCAGCATGGTCCATCGTGGACCGTCCTCGGTGCCCCGGTATTCCGGGACCCGAACCAGATCCGCCGGCAGCGGCGGCCGGGCGTCCCGGTTCGCCGTGGGGTTCGGAGCCGCAAGGGCACGGTCGGCGGCCGCCCGGACCTCCCGTTCCACCTCCGTCTCAAGCCCCGAAAGGGACTCGGCGGTGAGGCCTGCCTCGACCAGCCGGGCCGCCAGGCGACGGAGGGGGTCGGAGTCCCTTCGGACCCGTTCCATCTCCGCCGAGTCGCGATAGACCCGCTCGTCATCGGCGTTGGTATGATGGGTGAGTCGATCGACCTCGAGCACCACCACCGCGGGGCCAGATCCGGAGCGGAGTCCCTGGACCAGCGGTTGGAGCCGACGGAAGCAGCCGACCGGGTCCCGTCCATCGAGGCGATGGATGGGGAGTCCGTAGAACTCGGCGGCGGGGCCATCGGGCCGGTCATAGAAGGTCCTGCCCCGGGTCTGGGTGGAGATGGCCAGGTGGTTGTCCTCGATCCAGAACAGGACCGGGAGACGGTTGCGGACGGCCTCGGCGACGGCCTCGAGGAATTCCCCCTGCTGGCTGGTGCCATCCCCGACGGCGCAGAGCACGATCGGGTTCCCTTGGGCCTGACGGGCCTGCAGCTCGGTGGCGACCCCGACGGCCTGGAGGGCGTTGTTGCCGACGGGACCCACGAGGCTGAGGACCTTGAGCTCGGGCGCGCTCAGGTGGGCGCTCATCTGGCGGCCGGCCGAGTGGGATCGGGCAGTGCACAGGAGGCTGTGGAAGAACTGCTCCGGAGGGATGCCCCGGGCGATCATCAGGGCCTTGTCCCGGTAGTGGAGATGCAGCCAGTCGTCCGGGGTCAGCAGCGGCGCCAGGACGGCTGCGGCCTCATGGCCGGCACCGCCGACATGGAAGAACCCCTCCCCCCGGTTGACCAGTTCCACCTCGACACGATCCACCATCCGGGCGGTGACCATCGCCCGGTACAGCTCGAGGAACTGCGAACGTTCCCCTTTGGCCAATGGAGCGGCCGAAGCGGGTTCCACGGGTGGGGAGCCTGAGGGAAAACCGCGGCTGCCGGAAGCGGGTTTTTGTTCGTTGCCCGCTTCCGCACCCGTGCGCGTCAGGACACCTTCCTGAGCTTCGACACACGGCCCACCGAGACCCACTCCACCACGAAGAGATTCCCATCACGGTCGAAACACGCATCGTGCGGGTGGATGAACCGGCCGTCCTCCCAGGTCTTGGGCTGGGTCCGCATCACGAAGCCGCCCTGCCCGCCCTTGTTGAGCACCCGATCGGTCCAGGCCTGGTCATAGCCCAGGTGCGAGATCACCCGGTTGTCCTTGTCGAACAACGTCACCCGCGCATGCAGGTCAGGACACACCATCACGTCACCCCGGATGTCGAGGTGCGCCGGATAGCTGAGGCCCGACACCGTGCTGACGTACCTGCCATCCAGAGTGAAGTACTCGAGACGCGCGTTCGCGCGGTCGCAGATGCAGAGCATCGGATCGCGTCCCGGACGGGTGTCGACCCAGAGCCCGTGGGGCGTGGAGAACTTGCCATGCTGATCGGCCCCGCCCCGCCCCCCGAAGTTTGAGAGATACTTCCCGTTGGCATCGAAGCGGTGGATGTGGCCGGACCCATAGCCGTCGGCGATGTAGAACGAGCCATCGGTCGGATGGAACGCCACATTCGTCGGGATGAACTCCTTGCGATCCTTGTACACCCCCGACTCCCATGGCGTGCTCAGTGCCCAGACGATCTCGCCGTCGAGGGTGGTCTTGGTCACCAGGTTCGCCCAGGTGTGGGTCAGGTAGAGATACTCGGTGCCCCCCTCCTTCCGGATGTCGATCCCGTGTCCGACCGTGTGGATGTTGTAGGCGCTGTACTCGTCGCCGAAGCTCCGGACGAACTTCCCGTTCGGATCGAACACCACGATGCAGTCCTGGTGTCGCAGCCCGGAGGGGCCGGTGTTGTTCTTGATGTAGATGAAACCCTGGGCGTCGACCGCGACACCATGGGTCTCGCCCCATTTGAGGTGGGACGGCAGTTCACCCCAGCCGTGATGGCACTCGTAGGTGTGTTCGCCGGTTCCGACGAGGGCGCGCTTCGTGCCGGACTTGTCGGCGGCGCGAAGGAGGGAGGGAAAGGCGACGGTGGACGCGGCTACGGCCGCCGACTGGATGAAGGCACGACGTTTCATGGGCGATTCGGGGGACGACCGGACGCTACAGGGGCCGGCCCGGGATGGAAACCGTTTCTCCGATTCTCCGGTCTCTCCGGGCAAGATCTCAGCGCCCCGAGTCGTTGGCGGCGCGGCGGACCAGTTTCTGGACCCGATGGTTCTGGGAATCGGCGACATACAGGTTTCCCGTGGAATCCAGGGCGATCGACCACGGGTTGGCGAACTGGCCCAGGGCCCCGCCCGCCCGGCCGATCACCTCCACAAGCCCACCCGCCGCATCGAGGACGCTGATCCGGCTGTTGCCGAACTCGCAGACGAACACCCGCCCAACGGCATCGATCTTCACATCATAGGGATAGCTGAACTCCCCAGGTCCAGGTCCCGCGCGACCCACCGTCCGGATCCGCCGTCCGTCACGATCGAAGACCTCCAGCCGATGGTTGCAGGAATCCGCAACCCAGAGATGCCCCTCCCCATCCACGGCCAGGCCCTCCGCCCGATTGAGCTGGCCCGGCCCCGATCCGGGGGTGCCCCAGACCCGATCCAGGAGCCGACGGACGTCCGGACTCGGCGGCGCGCGGAACGGGGCCGGGATCGGCGATGGGAACCGTCCCAGATCCTTCACCCCCGGACGGAACCGTTGGATCCGGTCGACCACCGTGTACTCGCTCAGCACGAAGCAGCCTGTTGGGTCCTGGACCACGGCCCTCGGCAGAATGAACTCACCCTCCGCCTGCCCCCGGGTCCCCCAGCGGGAGACCAGCACCCCGTCAGGAGAAAAGTGGTTCACCCGCATGTAGTGCGGCTCCACCACGACGATGTCCCCGTCGCGGTCCAGTCCCATCCCCTTGGGCTTTCCCAGGTCTGTCTCCGGCATCTGCCACTGGAGCTGGAACCGTCCGTCGGGACCAAACCGCTGGATCCGCCCGGTGAAGTCGGCGACGAACAGCCGGTCCTCCCGATCGCAGACGAGGGACCGCGGCTTGTTGAACTGTCCGGGTGCCACGCCCCGGGAGCCGATGGACTCGCAGCGGGAGAACAGACGTGAGTCCAACGGTGCGGACGTGGAGGCGGATCCCGGATCGCTGCAGCCGGCAAGACCCAGGAGCGCGGAGACGAGGATCGTGGGCAGCCCAGCTGAGATTCCTGATCGGAGGAGGTGATGGACGCCCCATCCGAGCAGCAGCGGCGCCACCGCAAGACCCAGCATCACCGCACACAGGGCGTTCACCTGACCCGCATGGCCATAGTGGAGCAGGTTGAAGATCCGGAGCGCGAGCGTCTCCCCCCCGGGCGGCTGCAGCAGAACCACCGTCTCAACGTCCCAGAGGCACAGCAGGTACACCGCCATCCAGGCGACACCGAGATGCGGGAACGCCTGGGGGAGGACCACCGTCCGGAAGGTCCGCCAAGGTCCTGCCCCCACCGAACGCGCGGCCTCGGACCACCGGGGATCCGCTGCGGCCCAGGCCGCTTCCACCAGGAACCAGGCCGGCGCGAGATACCGGAGGGTGAGGGCGAACCAGACCGCGCCCCAGCCTCGCAAGACGTCCGGGACAACGGGGTGGTGGAGTCCACGCACCAGCACCACCGCGAGCACGATCCCGGGCACCAGGAAAGGACCCCACAGCCCTCTCGAGGGACGCAGGCCGAGGCCACGGAA
>CAZZKQ010000296.1:0-213 GCA_964654875.1 uncultured Verrucomicrobiota bacterium
GAGCTCGGCCGTGGTGATCGTGTTGCCCGCCGGGGTGTTCATCACCACGACCCCACGCTGGGTCGCGGCCTCGACATCGACGTTGTCGATGCCGACACCGGCACGACCCACGACCTTGAGGCGCGTCGCGGCCTCGAGAACCTTCTTCGAGACCTTGGTCTCGGAGCGCACGACGAGGGCATCGGCCTGGGCCACCACCGGAAGCAGCTCGGC
>CAZZKQ010000296.1:223-5006 GCA_964654875.1 uncultured Verrucomicrobiota bacterium
TGGATCTTGCGCTCCAGCTTGAAGAACTGCGACAGCAGCTCGGCCTCGGTCAGCCGCTTGGGCAGGACGGTCACCGTGAACTCAGGACGGGCCTGGAAATAGGCGATGCCCCGGGGCGAGATCGGATCACAGACAAGCACGTTCATAAAACGAGCCGAGACGCTACGGTCCCCGGGCCGGGAGTGGCAAGGAGAGGTCGAGACGGGATTCAGAACGGCCAGTTGATGCCGATCGAGGTCATCACCGTCTGGCCCAGATCCAGGGTCGCCCGCCGCCCCCCGCCACCATACTGGGCTCCGCCCAGCGACAGGAACTGGGACGAGACATAGAGGTCGGCGTTGTACACGACGCGGTAGAGCACGGTCGCCGCTGCATAGCCGCCGAAGACGCAGACCAGTTTGTCCTGCCCACCCACGTTCGCCGCCGTGGTGCCGTCCGAGAACCGGAAGGTCTCGTTGTAGGAATAGCCACCGGACAGCAGTCCCAGGGCGGGTCCGATGCTACCGCTCAGGGCCCACTGCTTTCCGAAACGCCAGAAGAGGTTGGGCCCAAGCCGGAAGGAGTGGAGGTCGACATCCAACCCCCTCGATCCCGACAGGAACCCGGCCAACACTTCGTCAGGCCGGGCCTTGGCGATGTCGGGAATGACCGGTCCAATGCCGGAACTCCCGCCCTGATACGGTGCGGTCGGCAGCGAGATCCCTCCCACATCGAAGGCCTGGACCTCCCGGAGGAACTGGGCGGGGAGGGTCGACGTGTCGCGCAGTTCCATGGGCACCCACGCATAGCCGAACTCCCATCCCAGCCGGACCCAACGCCAGTCGTGGAGCCGCCCGCCATAGACCATCTCGACCCCCGGCATCGGGCCGGAATCGACCGTGACCCGGTCCCGGGCCGCGAATCCCCGGGTGCTGCGATAGACCAGCTGATCGGTCGCGGGATCGTATTGGGACGCATCCTGATAGCCCCAGGACGACGTGACACCCCCGGCGTTGCCGGTGGCATCAACGCGGACGTATCCGTCATCGTACTGGTGGTTCCGGCCCGGCACCCCGACCGGGCCCGGATCCGTCGACCGTCGGGGCACCACACCGTCGATCGACAGCTGGGCCTGAACGTTCAGGGTGACCTGGACCCCCAGCCGAAAATTGCGGGTCCAGTCATCCTGGACCCAGAACGACTGGGCCAGTGTCGGGGCGGTCACAAGCAGTGACGCCAGTACCGGAGGGGCGATCCACGACGGGGTCCGAACGATGGGATGGAGCCGTGGCATGGTTCAGGGCCAGGTCACCTCGAGGACCTCGTAGAATCGCGAGGCCGCGTCGGCCGGGGGGATTGGAGTCAGTGGTGGACCCCAGTCGAGCCACTGGACCCGGTTCGCGGTGGCCGTCTGCACGGGCAGGGCCAGCTCGCCCTTCGCCCGCAATCCAGGACCAAACCGCACGACGTAGCGGCGTCCGGGCTGGGTGGGAAACTCGAGGCCCACGGTGCCGTCCGGATTCCGGACGACGCGTTCAATCGGGACCGGAACCGTCTCGGGCTGGAATCCACCCGGCGTCGGAACATCGATGCCCGACACCTCGGGATCCGGTCCGGGGGTCCGTGACGGGTTGAAGGTCTGGAGCCACAGGTCTCGTGCCTCTCCCGGAAGCATGGGCTCGCCAAGCGTCACAAACGGCACAGCGCCATTCGTGCCCTGTGCGTTGAAGAGTCCGGTGGCGCTGTTGCGAACCATCACACGCACGGCCTCGACCGCATTGGACCCGACATTCTCCACACGGATCCGCTGCTGCATCAGGCCGGTCTGCCGGTTGAAGACGTTGGATCCCAGCATCACGACCCGGAAACTGGCAGGACCAGGCTCGACCACCGTCACCCGGGCAGTCGCCTCCGGGATCCACCCCGGTGTCGTGGCAAAGTCCGGCACTCCAGCCCGGGCGGTCCACGGGAACACGCCAGCCGCCCGCGGCTGGAAGCGTATCTGCACGGATCGTCCTTCACCGACACCCATCGGACCCAACAGCACCACCCATTCGGGGGAACGTCGATCGAGGACCAGACTGGAGGGGTCGACCCCCTGCAGGAAGAAACCCTCGGGCCACGAATTGGTCAGGCGCACGTCCTCGACCCGGTCCGGCCCCCGATTGGTCACCGTGATGGTGCAGGCCAGAAGGTCCCCCGGGAGGTTGCCCGTGGGGACGGACCGGAACCCCACCTGCAGGTCGGCAACACCCGCAAGGAGCGGTGTCGTGTAGTTCGTCGCGAAGAACGCGGTGCCGGCCGACTGGATCCAGAGGTTCTGTTGGATCGATCCACGGGCGGTTGGACGAAAGGTGTATCGGAAGTCCGCCACCTGGTTGTTGGTCAGTACCGGGATCTCGAAATACAAGGTGTTGGTGAGCCCATTCGCGCTGACCTGGTTGGTGGCGAACCCGAGGGAGTTGGTGGCCGACTGGAACGTCCCGGCCCCTTCGACGAAGGCGGTGACCTGGAAGGTCCCGAGAACGAAGGGACTCAGGTTGGTGACCACCAGGTGGAAGGCGACATCAGCCCCCACCTTCGCGGGGTCGGGGCGCGCGACGAGCGACATGCCGTACTGTGGGATCTGGGCACACAGCCACAGGGTGCTTCCCATGAACAGGAACAGCCCGACACACCATTGGGTCCAGATCCGTCGCATGAACGTCTGATCAGCAAACGCCATGAAACGACCCCGTGCCACACCTTTCCCATCTCACATAGGGGGACCCGATTCCCTGCACCCACTTCCCATCCCGTCCCTCACCCCTCCACCTCGGCGGTCACCAGGATCTGTACCGCCGCATCGAGGGGCATGTCGCCGATGCCGACGGCGAGCCGCGCATGGGCACCACGATCGAGCAGGACGGCATTGAAGAGATCCGAGGCCCCGTTGAGGACCTGCGGGTGTCCCCGGAATCCGGGCGCGCAGTGGACGAAACCCTCGACCCGGACGAGTCGGCGGATGCGTTCCAGATCGCCGGTGGCCGCCTTGAGCTGGGCGAGGGCGTTGAGGGCGCAGAGCCGTGCCGCCTCATAGCCCTGCTCGACGGTCAGGTCCGCGCCGAGCCGTCCGACGAACGCCATGACACCGTCGCGCCACGGGAGCTGCCCGGAGGTGAACACGAGCGAGCCACTGCGGACCCAGGGCTGGTAGGCGGCCACGGCGGCGGGAGCCGGCGGCAGGATCCATCCGAGGTGACGGAGACGTTCTTCAGTGTTCATGGCGAAACCCGGCTCCAAGAGGGTCGGGCCGTCAAGGCTGGTCTGATGCCCAGGCGCGCCGTGCGCCTCGAAACCCGTCGGGGCACGGCTTGCACAAGCCGTGTGGCTCTGTCACAACCTCCGCCCGGCCTGCCCTCGCAGTCCATGCACCGGTAGCTCAATTGGATAGAGCTTCTGACTTCGGAGGAGACGACTCCCGTCTCGTACTTACCGCCAGAAAAAGCCTTTTTCATTGGCTTTTATTGCACGGAGTGATCCAAAAAAAGGGATGCCGAGTAGCAGCTCGAGTAGCAAGGTTACCCGAAGACTTCGAAGCTCCTAATCTGAAACCAAGGATGCACACCCAACCTATAACAGCCTCACTCTATCGAAAGAAAAACCGGTCCGGCACAACCTCATTTGTTGTTCGGTACGGCAAAACCCCAAAAGGCACCTATAGGGTCAAAATCTTCAGCCCTAGCCAAGAACAGCAAGCGCGAGGTTTTTTGGAAGAATGGAATCGGAGGCGGGCCACCGAAACGGGGAGCCTCAGCTTGCTAGAGGAGGTTCACCAACAAGAAATCCGTCTAGCGCTGCAGAAGCTCGAGGGTACCGGAACGGGAGTATTGCAGGCTGTCGAGTTTTACCTCAAAAACACAAGGATCAAACATACCAATATTCCGTTTTCAATAGGTGCTGAAGCATTCTTAAAATCACTAAACGAGAGAAAGCGTAGCCCTGAATACATTTCTTCCATTAAATCAACAACAATTAAACCATTTCAAGAACACATCCAAAACGTTAATATTTCTGAAATAACAGAAGAACATGTGCGAAGCTTCATTTTAACAAACAAATCATGGAGCCCGTTTACCCAACACTCTCACCGACGCAACCTCAGCACTCTATTTAACCACCTTATTTCGGAGGGCTATTTAATTTCAAACCCATGTCGAGGAATAATACTACCGAGGCAAATCAAGACTAAAGTAAACTTTTGGAAACCTCACGAAGTTTATCTTCAACTACAATACTCACTGGAAGCCGAAGAATACCCAACACTAGCCGCAATGGTTCTCGCCGCATTTGTTGGACCAAGACTAAGGGAAGCCTCAAAAATAAAATGGGAGCAGGTAAAAAACTTGGCAGAAGTAGAAATTCTTCCAGCCCAAGCCAAGACATTTCGCCGAAGACTTGTAAATGTATCAAGGACTGCTGCTTTCTGGTTATCGCTAATACCAAAAAGTAAAAAAAGACCAGACTCCCAACTGTGTTCACTTAGCAGCATAACAACAACAATTAAACGAATTAAACGAACACTCGAGAATCAAGGCCTACTCGAAAGACGAATTCAAAACGGATTTCGGCAAGCATTTGCCGCTCATCACTACGCAAAATTTAAAGATGAACGCCTCCTCTCTGAGATCATGGGAAACTCAATTCAAGTCGTTAAAGAATCATACAACGGCTTGACGACAGAAAGCCAAGCCAACTTCTATTTTAACATATTACCTCGAGAATCTTACATAGAGGGACTAAAAAAATCATTTGAGCTTAAGTT
>CAZZKQ010000297.1:0-5006 GCA_964654875.1 uncultured Verrucomicrobiota bacterium
GACTCCAGAAGCGCGTCGACCAGCTCGCCGAGAGCGTCGAGTCCCGCGACGCGGCCAGCAACCCCATGCCGATCGAGCGTCCGCCCCACTACGGACGCTGACGGCGGCAGCGGCAGATGACCCCGCCTGCCGAAGAAAGCGGTGGGCGTAACGCCCCGTCCCGGCCAGACTCCCCCCATTCCATGAAACACTTCTCCGCACTGTTCTTCCTCCTCGGCGCCCTGCTTCCCACGCGGGCCGAGAAGACGATCGTCCTCATCGCCGGCTCCGCGAGCCACGGCAAGGGCGAGCACGAGTTCCGCGCCGGCGCCCTCCTGTTGGCCGACGCCCTCAATGCCAACGGATACAAGACCCTGGTCGCCAGCAACGGCTGGCCCGCGGATCCCTCCATCCTCCAGAAGGCCGACGCCATCCTGCTCTTCGCCAACGGCGGCGAAAGCCACCCCGCGATCAAACCCGACCGTATGAAGCTCCTCGATAGCCTCGCCGCCAAGGGAGTCGGCATCGGCGCCGCCCACTACGGTGTCGAGGTCCCGAAGGGCGATCCCGGCGCGGCCATGCTCCGCTGGACCGGTGGGTACTTCGAGACGTTCTGGAGCGTGAACCCGACCTGGACCGCCACCTTCAAGGAATTCCCCGACCATCCGGTCGCCCGCGGCCTGAAGCCGTTCTCCATCGAGGACGAATGGTACTTCCACATGCGGTTTGTCCCCGACATGAAAGGGGTGACGCCCATCCTGAGCGCCGTGGCCCCGGCCGAAACAATGCAGCGCGGAGACGGCCCCCACTCCGGAAACCCGGCCGTCCGCGAGGCGGTCAAGCGGGGTGAACCCCAGGTGCTGATGTGGACCTACAACCGTCCCGGTGGCGGACGTGGCTTCGGCTTCACCGGCGCCCACTTCCACAAGAACTGGGGCAACGAGACGTTCCGCAAAGCCGTGCTCAACGCACTGGTCTGGATCTCCGGCGACCCGATTCCAAAGAACGGCATCCCGTCCACCGTGACCGCAGACCAGCTGGCCCGGAACCAGGATCCGAAATAGCGGCTCCCTCCACACCTCCGTCGGATCCCATGAAGCCCCACTGCCTCGCCGCGTTCGCTGGCGGCCTTCTGCTGGCGACCGTCCAGGCCGCCGAGACACCGGCACCCACGATCCCCACCACGGGGTTCCCGGGACTCGACGGCTACCGACGCTCTCGCATCGCGGTGTTCACCGATGACTATGGCGAACTCGGACGCTATCGCGCGGACAACGCCAAGGTGAAAGCCCAGGCGGAGTCCC
Organism: uncultured Verrucomicrobiota bacterium; assembly: GCA_964654875.1. Taxonomy (GTDB): domain Bacteria; phylum Verrucomicrobiota; class Verrucomicrobiia; order Limisphaerales; family UBA9464; genus UBA9464. The sequence goes on from CAZZKQ010000297.1 coordinate 1,284, forward strand.
ATCGGGTCGTCTTCTTCGGCGACTCCATCACGGACGGCTGGAACCTCGGTAAATACTTTCCAGGAAAGCCCTACGTGAACCGCGGGATCGGAGGCCAAACCACCTCCCAGATGCTGGTCCGGTTCCGACAGGACGTGATCGATCTGAAGCCCGAGGCGGTCGTGATCCTCGCGGGCAGCAATGACATCGCCGGCAACTCAGGTCCCATCCGCGACGACGACATCGAAGCCAATCTCGCGAGCTTCATCGACCTCGCCCGGTCTCACGGCATCCGGGTCGTGGTGGCTTCGGTCATCCCAGTCCACAACCACAACCCGCGCGCCCAGGAACTCTTCGACCAACGTCCTCCCGCACGGATCCGGACCCTCAACGAACGGATCCAGAAGCTCTGCGCCCGGGAAAAGGTGGCGTACCTCGACTACTTCGGGGCGATGGTCGACGCCAACGGACTGCTCCGGAAGGAACTGGCCGACGACGGTCTGCACCCCAACGACGCCGGCTACCGGGTCATGGCCCCGCTGGCAGCGGCGGCGATTGCCCAGGCCACGGGACGCTGAGCCTCGACGTTACCTGCCTCTGCGGCAGCGGTAATAAACCCCGAAGTGCTGCCAGGCCTGGCGGCCCGTCAACCCGCTGGGCTGGCCCTTCGGATCGTCACAGAATCCGGAACACTTCGGCAGCGGCGGCAACCGTCGCCCGAAGGTCCTCCTCCGTGTGGGCGGTCGACAGGAACCCAGCCTCGAACTGGCTCGGAGCGAGGTAGACGCCGCGCTCCAGCATCCCATGGAAGAACCGGGCGAACCGGGACCGGTCACTCGTCAGGGCGTCCGTGAGATTCCAGACTGGCCGGTCCGTGAAGTAGGCGCAGAACATGGAGCCGATCCGACGGAACTGGACCGGAACCCCTGCGGATCGCGCCGCCTCACCCATCCCCTCCTCGAGCAGCCGCCCCGAGGCCTCCAGTCGGGGATACGCATCGACGCGGGCGAGTTCATCCAGGGCCGCGATGCCTGCCGCCATGGCCAAAGGATTCCCGCTCAGGGTCCCCGCCTGATAGACGGGCCCAAGTGGGGCCAGCCGATCCATGATGTCCCCTCCTCCGCCAAACGCCCCCACGGGAAGACCGCCACCGATGATCTTGCCGAAGCAGCTGAGATCCGGCGTCAGCCCCAACACCTCCTGCGCCCCGCCCCGGGCGAGCCGGAACCCGGTCATGACCTCGTCGGCGATCAGCACCACGCCGTGTTTCGTGCAGAGGCTCCGGAGGCATTCGAGGAATCCGGGTCGCGGGAGATAGAGTCCCGCATTGGCAGGCACCAGCTCGAGGATGACGCAGGCCAGCTCGGATCCCCGGGCCGAGAACGCCTGCTCCAGGGCCTCGAGGTCATTGAAGGGCAGCACCAGGGTGTGACGCGCCAGATCCGCCGGAACCCCGGCGCTGTCGGGTTGTCCCAACGTGAGCGCTCCCGACCCGGCCTTGACCAGCAACGAGTCCCCATGCCCGTGGTAGCAGCCGTCGAATTTCAGGATGAGGTCCCGACCCGTGAACCCGCGCGCCAGACGCAGGGCCGACATGCAGGCCTCGGTGCCGGAATTGCAGAACCGCAGTTTCTGGATCGACGGCACCCACGCCTTCACCCGACGCGCCAACTCGATCTCCAGCGGGTTGGGAACGCCGAAGCTGGTCCCCCGCCCCGCCGTCGTCTGCACCGCGCCAATGATGGCGGGATGGGCATGCCCGAGAATGGCCGGCCCCCAGGTCCCCACATAGTCGATCAGCTCCGCCCCATCCACCGTCCGGAGCCGCGCTCCCGAGGCGAAGTCCACGAAGAAGGGCGTTCCTCCCACGGCCCGAAACGCCCGTACCGGTGAATTCACCCCGCCCGGGAAGTGTTCGAGGGCCTCCGCGAAGAGGGCGGTGGACAACCGGGTGGCGGAACCATTCTGAGGTTGGGGATCCATGAGGATTCGTGGGACGGATGCTGCCGACTCGCCGCGGGCACGACAAATCCTCCCGATTGGTTTGTGGGCCTTCACCTCGCCCGAAGGCCTGCCCCCTCCCCCCCGGCACACGCGGCCCCGCGAACGAAGCGGCTCCGCTCCAAACCCCCGCTTGTCTCATGGGAGCGGGATTCCCTAGTCTCTTCGGACTCAACCACACATCACTCCTCGACTTCATCCCATGGCAAAGAAATCCCTGCGCATCGGTCTGATCGGCTACGGCTTCATGGGCCGCGCCCACTCCAACGCCTACGCCAAGGTCGGCAACTTCTTCGACTCCGAGTACCAGCTCGTCCGCCAGGCCGTCTGCGCCCGCGACGAAGAGAAGGCCCGCCAGTTCGCCTCGCGCTGGGGCTACGCCTCGGTCGAGACCGATTGGCGCAAGCTCATCGCCCGCGACGACATCGACGTCATCGACATCGCGGTCCCGAACAACCTCCACGCCGAGATCGCCATCGCCGCCGCCAAGGCCGGCAAGATGATCCTGTGCGAGAAACCCCTCGCCATGAACTCGAAGGAGGCCGAGAAGATGGTCGCCGCCGTCGAGAAGGCCAAGGTGCCCAACATGGTCTGGTACAACTACCGCCGCTGCCCGGCGGTCGTCCTGGCCAAGCAGCTCATCGATGAGGGACGTCTGGGCAAGATCTTCCACTACCGCGCCAACTTCCTCCAGGACTGGACCATCAGCGCCGATCTGCCCCAGGGCGGCGCCGCGCTCTGGCGTCTCGACGTCAAGGCCGCGGGATCCGGTGTCACCGGCGACCTCCTAGCCCACTGCATCGACACCGCCCTCTGGCTCAACGGTGGCATCAAGGACGTCAACGCCATGACCGAGACGTTCATCAAGCAGCGCAAGCACCAGCTCACGGGCAAGGTCGAGAAGGTCGGCATCGACGACGCCTGCGCCTTCCTCTGCCACTTCAACAACGGCTCGCTGGGTCTGTTCGAGTCCACCCGCTACGCCCGCGGCCACAAGGCGCTCTACACCTTCGAGATCAACGGCGAGCACGCCTCCATCAAGTGGGACCTGCACGACCTGCACCGGCTCCAGTGGTTCGACCACAAGGACGAGGGCAAGCTGCGCGGATGGCGTTCGATCCACGTCAGCGACGGCGACCATCCGTACTGCGGCAAGTGGTGGGTGCCGGGCCTCCAGCTGGGCTACGAGCACAGCTTCGTGCACCAGGTGGTCGAGTTCCTCCAGGGTCTTGAGAGCGGCAAGCCCGCCCGCCCGAGCTTCCGCGACGGTCTCGCGACCGACTACGTCGTCGACGCCGTGCTCAAGTCCGCCAAGGGCCACCGCTGGGAGAAGGTCAAGCAGGTCAAGGGATGAGGGGGGAAGGTTGAGAGCTGAGAGCTGAGAGTTCAAGGCAGCCCGCAGAGCTGCTCCGGTGGGTGCAGCCGTGCTCTGTGGCACTGGGTGCGACAGCACCCACCCACCCCAGGCTCACCCCCTGAAGACGCTCAGCCCCACTTACTCCTCAGATCCACCGCCACCGCCACCGTTCCCGACGAGACCTCCTCGTCAGTTCCAAGGCCCGGGATTCGTCCCGGGCCTTTTCGTTTCCCGGACTCCTCCCGTCAGCCCTCAGGGCTGCTTCGGTGGGTGCAGCCGTGTTTTGCGGGACTGGGTGCGATAGCGCCCACCCAACCCAGGCTCTCCCCTTTGGAGGGCCTACCGATAAACCGGCCCTGGAAGTCCCCACCCTTCCCTCTCCATCC
>CAZZKQ010000298.1:0-4991 GCA_964654875.1 uncultured Verrucomicrobiota bacterium
GGACCGGCGATCCCCGAAAGCTCTTCCAGACATCACGGACCTCGATGATTGCCATGGCGGTCTCCGGGATCAGTTCCAGCCCATCAGACGGGTCAGCAGCAGGGTGAGGAAGAAGTTCGAGACCAGCACCGTGATGCTCGCCGCCACGACCGCCTCGGTCGTGGCCCGGCCCACGCCCTCGGCGCCATCCGGACAGGTCAGTCCCTTGTAGCAGCAGATCAGCGCGATGGTCGCGCCGAACAGCACAGCCTTCACAAGGCCGATCGAGATGTCCCCGAACGAGGTGTAGCGGTTGACGTAGGCCAGATAGTAGGCGCCCTCGATCCCGAGCAGCTTCACCCCCACGAGGTAGCTGGCGATGATGCCGGTCAGGACCGCCTCACCCGTCAGCAGCGGGGCCATCACCGCGCAGGCGACGACGCGCGGGACGACCAGGTAAGCCACGGGGTCGGAGCCCATGACGCGCATGGCGTCGAGCTGCTCGGTGACCCGCATGGTGCCCAGCTCCGCGGCCATGGACGCTCCGACCCGGGCGGTGAGCATCAGACCCGCAAGCACCGGCCCGAGTTCACTGGCCATGCCCACGCTCACGACCGCACCCGTCGCGGTGTCAAGGCGGACCTTGTGGAACTGGAAGTAGGTCTGGGCACAGAGGACCATGCCGGTGGCGGCCCCGGTGGTGATGACCACGCTCTGGGATTTGACCCCGACGAAGTAGAGCTGCCGAACGAACTCGGACCATGAGGGACGCTGGTATTGGAACGACCGGAAGACCTCGCCCAGCAACTGGGCGATGGAGCCCAGAGTCTCCAGTGCCGAGTCCAGCCGATGTTGGATGCCGATCGTTTTCACTCCTCCGAGGACGCTAGACCGGGTTCGACCCGACTGCCAATACCCCGAGAAACGGATGGCACCGGATGCCAGGATCGTCCTTCACCCCGACGGTCGATCGACACCATCCTTCCCAAGGTCCATGAACCCGCCAGCTTCCGCGACGATCCCGGCATTCCGGCATCCCCATCGGGTGGTCTACGCCGAGTGCACCCTCGGGAACCACATCTACTACGGGCACTATCTGCGGCTGCTCGAAGAGGCGCGCGGGGAATATTTCCGGTCACTCGGCAAGACCTTCGCGGACTGGCAGGAGTCCGGATTCATCTTTCCAGTGATCGAGGTCCAGCTCCGGTACAAGTCACCTGCACGGTACGATGAACTCCTCCAGATCGAGGTGTTTCCAATCCGGGCCGACGGCATTCGACTGACCTTCGGCTACCGGGTCCTCGGACCCGAAGGCACGCTGAAGGTCGAGGGTGAGACCTATCACGTCTGCACCAGCCTCCACGAGAAGCCGCGCCGCATCCCAGCGGAACTCAAGCAGGCCCTCGGCCATTGATCCCACAGGGGTGCCGCTCCGGGACCACTCACGACGGCTGAGAAACCGGAGCGGATTCCCGTGGGCCGTGCGGATGGACCCGGTTAAAGAGCTTGGCTTCCACGGAGGCTTTTAGCTTCCTACGCAGGCCGGGGTTCATTCCTGCCCCGGCCATTCTCCCGACTGGGCATCCCTACGGTCCCAGTCCGCTAAAAAGCCGTACCATGAATGCCCAGTCCCCGTCCCAAGCCCCTTCCCATCGTGTTACCTATCCACGCGCCCTGAAGTCGTGGGTGGGGCTGCTCGCCCTGCTCCTGGCCTCTCTCGCTCCCAGCGTCACGGCATGGTCCCAGGAGGCCCAGACGCTGTCGTGGACGTCGCCCTCCACCTACTCCTTGCTGCTGCTGGGGAAGACGTATCCGTTGACGGCGACCTCGAGCAGCGGCCTGCCCGTGATTTTTTCGGTGCGGAGCGGTCCCGCATCGATCAGCGGTGGACAGCTCGTGGCCACGAACGTCGGCATGATCACCGTGGTGGCGGAGCAGTCGGGCGACGCCACCCACGCCCCCGTCCGGGTGGAGCGTCGGTTCAACCGATCCCGTCACATCCTGGAGAAGGAATCGGTGTGGCCGGAGTCCGAGCGGGGATTCCCCTGGGACCTCGCCGTCTCCGGACAACGGGCCTATGTGGCCGAGGACTATGTCGGCATCCAGATCCTCGACGTCAGCCAGCCCGGCGAGGCACCCGTTCTAGGAACATGGCGGGGACTGAGGGGAGGCAGCACCTCCTGCGTGCAGTGTTCCGGAAGCACGGTCTTCGTCTCGGACGAATCCGGCATCCAGATCCTGGACGCCTCGGATCCTGCAAATATCCGACAGATTGGGACCTATGAAGACGCCGGCGGGGGGGCCCAATTCTCCGTCTCGGGCTCGAGACTCGCCATCTGGTCCTCTCCAACGGTGATCCTGGACATCAGCGATCCAGCGAAGCCCGTCAAACTGGGCGAACTCGATTCCGAGGACATGGGGGTCGTGCAGGAGGGCCTGGCCTACATCAAGACCTCGGGCAGCAGCCTTAGGATCGTGGACCTCCGGACATCTGGGTCGATCCGGGAGCTCGGCCGGGTCGAGGCACTGCGCGTCGGGGAGATCTCCGGGATCGCGGTCCAGGGCTCCATCGCCCATGTGGTGGGCCAGATGGGATATGCCATGGTGGATGCCACGAACCTGGCGAAGCCAAGGGAAGCGGCCTTCTTCAAGACCACCCACGAAGCAACCGGGGTCGGGGTTCATGGAGCCCGGGTTGTCGTGAGTGGGCCCGACGGCAGGTGCCAAGTCCTCGACATCTCAGACCCGTCGGCCATCCGGGAGATCTGGGTAGGCGCAGGACGTGTCTGGTCCTCTGGAATACCAACATGGGACGGCAAGGCCTTCGTTCGTTACCTGGGATCGGTGGTGGCGCTGGATTTGGGGAGTCCCGGTGCGGCGGTCCAGGTGTTTTCTCGGACGCCATTGAGTGGCCGCGCCAACGGCCTCGGGGTTCTCGAGGGACACGTCTGGCTGGCGGACAACGAGGGCGGACTCAAGGCATTTGCACCGGGAGAGTCGGAACCTCTGGATGGGCCGGAATCGTCGCCGGGCTTCACCTATGTCCTCGATCGTTTTGGTGATCGGATGGTGGTGGCAAATGAGGACGCGCAGGGGCGTACAGGGCTTGACGTGGTGGCCTCGTCCGCAGGTCTGCCGTCGATGATCGTGGGCTCCTGGAGGGCCGATCATCCTCCGGGATTAGCCCAAGGTGTCGTCATTGCCGGTGATCATGCCTATGTCGTCGGCGATGGGCTGAACGTCTACGACATCCGCGATCCACGGACCCCGAAATGGGTGGGGACGGTTGAGTCGCGGCAGTTTGATGCAGGGGCCGAATGGGGTCTGCAGGTGGTGGGCAAGTCGGTGTACTTCTCGGACCTCGGTGGCGTGTACCGGTTGGATTCCACCACGCCATCCCGGCCTCCGGAACCGACCCTCGAGCGGATCGGCATGGGTCCGGTGTTGTTCAAGGTGTCCCCAGACGGCCAGCGCCTCCACTGCCTGATGGGTACGACGTTCGAGGTCTGGGACATCCAGAATGCCGCCAGCCCGAAGCTGCTGGGCAGCACGTCGATGGCCGACTCTTGGGTCCAGCAACTTGAGGTCGATGGCGGCACGGCATGGTTGCGTGGAACCGATTCAATCCAGGTCCTCGACATCTCGAATCCTGCCGCGATCAAGACTCTTCCCGTCATCGCCTCGCCGACGGAGGTGGTGGGGATGACCGTGAACGAGGGTACCCTGTACCTTTCAAATCAGGACGGACTCCAACTTCTCGACGTTCGGAATCCGGCCGAGCCCAAGCCCCTGGGCCAGACGTCCGGGATCCCATCGAAGATCCTTGTTCAGGGAGGCACGGCCTTCCTCTTCGATGAATTCGAGCAACTGTCCGTGCTCGATGTGTCCGATCCGAAGAACATCCGTCCCTTGCCGGGCTACAAGTCGGCCGGACTCGCCGATCTCGACGTCTCCGGAAACCGCATCGCCCTTGCCGCCGAAGGAATGGGTCTGGTGCTCCTTGAACGGGCGGACGATGGCTCGATGACATCCGTGGGAGCCTCGCGTTGGAGTGGCGAGGCCCGGCGGGTCCGTGTCAGCGGAAACAGGGCCTACATCGCGGAGGAATCCGCGGGCGTCCGGATCATCAGCCTCGAGGATCCCACCCAGCCGAAGGAGATCGGCTGGCTGGACACCTTCGGCTCCCCCATTGACATCGCCGTCGAGGGCACCCGGGTCTACGTCGCCACCCCCCAGTCGGGCATCCAGGTCTTCGATGTCACCGATGCGGCCAAGCCCAGATTGGCTGGAGGAGCAGACGCGCCCATGCCGCAGCTCCAGGCCGTCGCCATCCAGACGGTCGGCACGAAGGCCTATGTGGCCTATCAGCCGTTTGGACTGCAGGTCCTGGACATCAGCGAGCCGGCACATCCGAAAACGCTCAATTATGTCCCTGAGTTCATGCCCATCCACGTCGACGTCGTCGGTGACCTCGCCTTCCTGATCTCGGGGGGTGGCGGCCAGTGGTACCTGTCCATCTTCGATGTCAGCCAACCCACGGAGATCGTTCGTTTGGACTCCATCGCCTTGGACATCCGCGATGCATGGGGATCGGAGCCCAACGATTTGGAAGTGGTTGGGGACCGGATCCACATCGCCGCAGGCCTGGATGGCGTCCTCACCTATCGGCTCCGTGCCGACGACCGACAGCTCCAGCATCTCAATCAATCCCTGCCATCGGCGTTGGCCATCGTCGGCACCGGGGACACGGGCCGTGGGATGACCGGAGACAGCCTGGTGCTGCCGGGGTTGGACAGCGAACAGACGCCGACCTACCGCGTGGTCTCGGGACCTGCCCGAATCGACGGGGACCGCCTGGTCGCCGACGCTCTGGGCACTGTCGTGATCCAGATCACCGCGCCCGGGAACCTGCAGTTTCACCCGCTCGATTCCCAGCGGACGATCGAGATCGAGGCGGTGCCGGTCCTGAAAATGACCCGGTCCGGTCAGACCCTGACCATTGCGGAATGGCC
>CAZZKQ010000299.1:0-4983 GCA_964654875.1 uncultured Verrucomicrobiota bacterium
TGGATTCGGTGTTCCAACGACATCGGGACTGGTTCGGTGCGCGACGGACCTCCGGCGCCCGCCCCGTGCGAGGGGTATCGGGCTTGGCACTGAGCTGCCTGCGCGACCTACGCGTCCGGGTAGCCGGGTGAACTGGAACCGGCGAGGGGCTGGCCAGTCCCGAATCAGAAGACGACAACCGCGATTGCCTCACCACGGGCGATCTGGGCGGGCTCGTGTCGACCCATGCCACCCCGTCTTCAAAACAGGGTTGGGACGCTGAGACGGTGTCCTGGGTCAGCTCTTGGGATTATCCAAACCTGCCGAGGAGATGGCAGTGAAGGGCCTCCACGCCGTGAAGCGATCGAGCCACAACCGTCATCGGAAAGAGGACCTGACCCCGTATCCCTCGGCAACCGCAGCAATCGGATTCACATCGTCACCAAGCCTGGACTCTCCACAATAGATGACCTGGCCCCGAACCTTGAACCCTCCACCACCACTTGATTCGTCCTCGACCTCCTCGGGGGATTCTTCCGTGGTTACCGTTCCGGATGCCTTTTAGGCCACAGTGTGGATGCGCTCGTAGATTTCCCCCAGGGTGATTTCCTCACTCCACGAGGCTTCGACATCAACGCCGTAATGGTTTCGAAGCGAGCGGCAGAAGGATTCCAATTCCATCGAGTCAACGATGTCGCCCGGTGGGTGAATGGAACGGTAGACGTCCATCACCTTATCCTCAGGTCGGAAACAAAGCCTCCTGCAGTCATGGAATCCGAAGGCTTCGATGAATTGGTCCAGAAACTCCCGAATCTGCTGTTTCGGAGTTTCCGGGAATCTGCGACGCCAGCGAACGCCAGTGCATGGCCGCTCCCAATAGGTGCGTAAAGCACGCCTGCTCCGAATCTCCGCCATCAGGCCAGTAGCCAAAGCGCCCGCCAAGACGACCGACCAGAGTATCCAATTCGGATTGAACCCGAAATGCCAATAGGCAGTCAGGGCACCTGCGAGAATCAGCCCTCCAACGAAAAACCCCTGAAGTATGCGAATCGGTGACATCCGTGACGTGCCTTCGGGCTCAGCGGCTCAGGTCAGCTGGAGTGTTGCGAGCAGCGGCAGGTGGTCCGAGCCATCCCCCGACCGCACCTCGGCGGAGAGGGCCTTGATGGGCCCCTTGACCCAGATGAAGTCGATCCGGCGATCGGGATGGTTGGTCGGGTAGGTGCCGCCACCGCTGATGCCCGCCAGACGCCACGCGTCCTTGAAGTGGGTGTTCATCTCGACGTCGAAGCGACTCCCAGGTTGGTCGTTGAAGTCACCCGCCAGGATGAAGGGCAGCCCCCGATGCGCTTCCATCGCTTTCAGGATCTCCGGGATGCAGGCCCGGCGCGTGGCGTCGTCGGAGCGGTGGTCCAAATGGGTCGAGCAGAACACGACTGGATGGCCATCGACATCGACCACGGCCTGGAGCAATCCCCGCTGCTCCCCGCCTCCTACCGCGCGGTAGAGCAGGTTCGAGGATTTCCGGATCGGAAAGCGGCTCAGGATGGCGTTCCCGTATTCCCCACCTTGCAGTGGGATATTCTTGCCGAAAAGCGGGGTCAGGCCCGTGTGGAAGGCGATCTCGTTGAGGAGGTCGCGTCGGCCCGTACGATCTGCACCCCGATCGACCTCCTGCAAGGCGACCAGATCGGCCCCCGAGTCCTTGATGGTCTGGGCAATCCGGATCAGGTCGAGCTGTCCGTCCAGCCCCTCCCCGTGGTGGATATTGTAGGTGAGGGCTCGCAGCGTCGGTCCGGGCTTGCGGCTGCCCCCGGTGGCACAGCCGGCGATGGTGGCCCCGGCGAGTACGGTGAGATGGCGCAGGAATTGGCTTCGATTCACGAGCAGGGAGTCTCCCGAAAGATGCGCACGAGGCAAGAGCCACGAGCCGGGTGGCGAGGACGAGGACAGGACGGCGCCGACTCCATCGTCCAACCGCGTTGACGGGATGCTCCCGAATGCGGCCTGATTGAAGCGAACGCTATGGAAAGCCTCCTGCATTTCATCACGTCGACGGATCCGAAGATCCGTGACCAGGCCCTCGACGAACGGTGTCGCAAGGCTTCCCGCGATGAGCTTCTCGACACGGTCATGGAGCTCGACGCGTTCCGTCGCAAGGCCGACAACCTCTATGAGCGGGTCCGCGCCCTGTTCTTCCTCCATGCGGTCTACAGGTTCCACCTCCCGGGGAAACTTGAGGAGGCTTCCGGTCCGCTGGTGCCGTTCCAGGGGTTTCACCACCTGCTGGGACGTCGCTTCGAGGAGGCCATCGACACCTTCCTACGGATGCAGTCGGAGCAGGGGCCGAGCGACGGGCTGTGTTCCGCTCTGGCCGCTGCCTACCATCGGCTCGCCTTTCAGACCCTGGCCGACCAGGTCCGCCGCAGCGTCCGCACCGTGCGCGGCAACCAGTGGATGTTCCGGATGGGACATCCAAGTGATCAGCCCCTGCGGATCCGACGCGAGCTCCTCGAACCCGGCTCCGACGGCACCTATCCGATCCTTCGTGAGCAGACCCCGGTCCGCATGGACCTCACCCATTCGGCCTGGTCCGACATCTTCTTCCTTGGGATGGACTATCCGGAGGGTGCGAAGGTCCTGAATATCTCGGTCGATCTTGGGGTTCATGGACGCGACCCTGCCCCGCGTCCTCCGGTCAGTGCCTGGCTCCGGGTGCTGGATGAACCGGTGCTGCGACTCACCTCGGTGGACCTGGGGGCCACGGCCGACCTGACCTCGCTCGGGGACGTCTTCGATTTCGCGCGGGATTACCTCGGACTCCTGAAGGCAGCGGTGATCGCCTCGGGCATCGTCCCGCCGGGAATCGAGGGCTCCGGCCACACGCTTCCCGACCTTCTGGAACAGGTCGTGGGACCCGGACGGGGGCTCGAGATCGTCTCGTGCGTCAACGACATCCCGAAGGGTTCCCGTTTGGCAGTCAGCACCAACCTGCTCGGATCGCTCATCAGCGTCTGCATGCGGGCCACAGGGCAGACCACTGGCGAGGACGTCGGGGGTTCGGGGGCGGCTGCAGACCGGGGGCTGACCGGGCCGCTTTCGGAGTCCGATCGTCGCATCGTCCTCGCCCGTGCGCTCCTCGGCGAGTGGCTTGGAGGATCCGGTGGCGGCTGGCAGGACTCCGGGGGCGTCTGGCCGGGCATCAAGCTCATCACGGGTGTGGCGGCCTCTGAATCCGATCCGGAATCCGGCATCTCCCGCGGACGGCTGATGCCGACCCATCATGTGTTCTCCCGCGACGAGATCCCCGAGTCGGCCCGTCGGGCCCTCATGGACTCGTTGGTGGTCGTCCATGGCGGCATGGCCCAGAACGTCGGACCCATCCTCGAGATGGTGACCGAGAAGTACCTCCTCCGCAGTGCCTCCGAGTGGGCGGGGCGCCAGGAGGCTCTGGGGGTCCTCGACGATGTCATCGCTGCGCTGCGTCGTGGGGACATCCGCGCGCTTGGGGCTGCGACGACCCGGAATTTCCGGAAGCCATTGCAGACCATCATCCCATGGGCTTCGAATGCGTTCACCGAGACCCTGATCGCCCGGTGCGAGCAGGAGTTCGGAACCGATTTCTGGGGTTTCTGGATGCTGGGTGGCATGTCGGGTGGCGGCATGGGCTTCATCTTTGCCCCCAACCGGAAGGCCGAGGCCCAGAAGCGTCTCCAGGACATCATGCTCACGACCAAGCGGGAACTGCAGCACGCGCTGCCCTTTGCGATGGATCCCGTGGTGTTCGACTATGCCATCAACGAGAATGGCACCTTTGCCGACCTGCTCCGGGCTTCGGAGGCACTGATGCCGCCGGGATACTACGCGCTGACCGTGCCGACCCTGCTCAGGGCGGACCGACGGGATCTCCCTCAAGTGCGCCGGGCGGAGCTCGACAAGCTGGGAGCCGCGTCCCGGACGCGTCCTGAGCTTCGGGGCATGGTGCAGACGCTGTTCGATGTCCTGCTGCCCAAGGGGCGGGAAGAGCAGGCGGGTGCCACGCCGCTCCAGGCGCTGCTCGAGGAACATGGGTTCGATCGCGCCCAACATGAGCGCATCCGGGCGGAACTCCGCGAGGGTCGGATTGGATTGGCCCAGAACCGGCTCCGTTCGGACACCCGGATCGAAGATGTCGAAGCGGGTGACGTCGCCGATCCTCTGGGTGGCGGTTCTTCCACGGCGTCACGTCGAGAGGGTGAAGCGCTGCTGCGGTCGGGTGCCGTCGCGGTTGTCACCTTGGCGGCGGGTGCCGGATCTCGGTGGACCGGCGGGGCGGGAACCTGCAAGGCGCTGCACCCGTATGCGAAGCTCGGAGGACACCACCGGACCTTCCTTGAGACCCATCTCGCAAAATCGCGTCGGATCTCCCAGCTGGCCGGTCGTCCGATCCCCCACGTCTTCACCACGAGCTACGCCACCCACGAACCCACGAACCGGCTTCTCCAAAGCGTCGGCAACTACGGATATGAGGGTCCCGTGCTGCTGTCACCGGGACGCAGCGTGGGTCTGCGGATGATCCCGACCGAGAGGGATCTCCGGTTCCAGTGGGAGGAGATGCCGCAGCAGGTGTTGGACGTCCAGCAGCAGAAGGTTCGCGACAGTCTCCGGGCCGCGCTGATCGGCTGGGCCCGTGGTGCGGGCGAGGGGGGCGACTACACCGACAACCTCCCGATGCAGTGTCTGCATCCGGTGGGCCACTTCTTCGAGATCCCGAATCTCCTCCGGAACGGGGTCCTCGGACGTCTCCTCCGGGAGCATCCCGATCTCCAACACCTGATGCTCCACAACATCGATACCCTTGGAGCGGATGTGGACCCATCGATGTTGGGACACCATCACTCCAGCGGTGCATGTCTGACATTCGAGGTCATCACGCGCCGTCTCGAGGATCGGGGCGGTGGGCTCGCCCGTGTGAACGGACGTCCTCGTCTGGTCGAAGGCCTCGCGATGCCCCGCGAGGAGGAC
>CAZZKQ010000300.1:0-4950 GCA_964654875.1 uncultured Verrucomicrobiota bacterium
CTGCTGCTGACCGGTCGAGAGTTGACGTGGATAGTGGTGGACCCGTTCGCCAAGCCCCACCCGCCTCAACAGCTCCATCGCCCTCGAGCGATCTGCCCCTGGCCCGAAGGCCATGCCCAGCAGGACGTTCTCCAGTGCAGTGAAGCCTTGGAGTAGGTTGAAGGTCTGGAAAATGTAGCCGATCGCACCCGCCCGTAGACGGTCCCTCTCCGACTCCGAGAGACGGGCCACATCCTGGCCGTCGAACAGGATCGATCCCGAATCCGGGGCCAGGATGCCTGCGATCAGATGGAGGAACGTCGTCTTGCCGGTTCCGCTCTCGCCACTCAGTGCAAGCTGGGACCGTGCCTCGAGCCGGAACTCCGGGATGTGGACCACCTCGTGACGCGACCCGTCGGGCGCGACGAACGATTTCCGCAGATCTCGGATCTCCAGCAGCACGTGGACCCGTGACATGCCGCAGGCGACCCACACCACGCAACCCCAAAGCTCCCAAAGCTCCCAAAGCCACGGCCCGAACGATTCGTACCCGCCAGAACCCATCCAAGGAAGAGCATGACTTCAGCACAGCGCTTGGCAGAGTTTTCAGCATCCCCGCCAACCCCGGCGCCACGTCCCCTGCGGCGACCGGAAGAGCACGTGGGGTGATCCGATGCCCAACACGATCCAAGCGCTGAAGCTCGTCCTCCTGACCATGCTCGGGATCGCCACAACGTGTGCATTCGCTGGGTCCCGCGACCGCTTCGCCGCCGAGACGCGTCCGATGTTGGAGACCTTCTGCTTCGAATGCCATAACGCGGAAAAGCACAAGGGAGACCTCGACCTGTCCCGGTTCAACTCCGCGGACGACGTCTTCCGCGACTCCAAGGTCTGGGAGGGCGTGATCGAACAGCTCCTCGTCGGCGAGATGCCTCCGAAGGATCGTCCACAACCGACCGACGAGCAGCGGGGACGGCTCATCGACCGGATCACCTCCACCCTGCAGGAAGGGGCACGGGCCGCGGCGGGTGATCCCGGCCCCGTGATCCTTCGGCGGCTCAACAACGCGGAATACACGTGGACGATCCGGGACCTGACCGGGATCCCGTCGCTCGACCCAGCCCGGGAATTCCCGGCCGACAGTGCCGGCGGCGAAGGGTTCATGAACACGGGACAGGTGCTGGTGATGTCCCCCGCCCTTCTGGCCAAGTACCTCGATGCCGCCAAGGGCGTCGCCCAGCATGCGGTCCTGCTCCCCGACGGCATCCGGTTCTCTGCCTCGGACTCCGATCGTGACCGGACCGACGAGACCCTCGCCCGAATCCGGGAGTTCTACCTCCGGCAAGGGATCGAGGTGGTCGAGGCCGCCGGACGGATCCCACTGGAGCCGTACCTGAAGGCCACGATCGCCGAGCGACGGACACTGAGGCCCAACCCAAAGGCCCTGCGACGGATCGCCGAAGCCCGAAAGCTCAACCCCCGCTACCTCGCCTCGCTCTGGCAGGCCCTCCAGGGCGGTCGGGATATCCCCTCGTCGCCGATTCTCGATCCCATCCGGACGCGATGGCGTGATGCCTCGGAGGAGGATTCGAAGAGCCTCGCCGTCGACATCGCCCGTTGGCAGGGAGCGCTCTGGAAGTTCAACCCGGTCGGACACCTCCGGCGTCATCTGGGCGCGACCGATGGTCCGGCCGCATGGATGGAACCCGTCACTCCGGTGGCCACCCACCGGGATGTTCGGATCCGGCTTACCCCGGCGACGAACACCCAGGAAGTCGTGGTCTATCTCGCCGCATCCGATCTGGGTGACGGCAACACCCAGGATGTGGTCCGCTGGCGGGATCCCCACCTGGTCATCCCGGGCCACCCAAGGCTTCCCCTGCGCGATGTCCAGGCGCTCATCCGGCAGCTCGAAGCCCGTCGGATTGCGGTGTTCCGCACCGCGGCCGCCTGCCTCGCCGCCGCGGCCGAGGCCACCGTCCAGCCCGAGGCCGACCTCGGCCCGATCGCCGCCCGCCACGGGGTCACCCCCGAGCTGCTGCAGCCCTGGCTGGATCACCTCGGCATCGGTCCGACAGCGGCGCTGCGGCTCGATCTGCTCCTGGGTCGGCTCACGACCACCGGCGGCTATGACTTCGTCAAAGGCTGGGGTTCGCCCGAGACCCCGTCGGTGGTCGCCAACGCCTCCGACCAGTCCGTCCGGATACCCGGCAACCTGGGTCCGAAGGGCGTGGCGGTTCACCCCTCCCCCACACTGAACGTCGCCGTGGGCTGGAAAAGCCCGGTGGCCGAGACCGTACGGGTCGAGGCCCGCGTGACCCACGCCCATCCCGAGTGCGGCAATGGCGTGACCTGGTCGCTGGAACTCCGTCGCGGTGCCGTCCGCCAGCGCCTCGCCACCGGGATCGCCCAGGGCGGGACCCCGGTGACGGTGCCAAAAACCGAGGGCCTCGACGTCCGCCCGGGGGATCTGATCTCACTCCTGGTCGGACCGCGCGATGGAAACCACTCCTGCGACCTGACCGACGTCCAGCTCACGATCACCGGCACCCGGACCTGGAACCTCTCGCAGGACGTTGCGCCTTCCATTCTCGCCGGGAATCCCCACGCCGATGGCCACGGCAACCCGGAGGCCTGGTGGTTCTACACCGAACCCGTGTCCGGCAACGGTGGCACCGTGATCCCGGCCCAGTCGCTTCTCGCCCGATGGCAGTCGACCTCGAAGATCGACGAGAAGACGGCCCTCGCCACCCAACTCCAGGCCCTGCTGATCGCCGGCCCTTTGGCCGACACCCCCGCGCCCGATGTCGCGCTTTACCGCCAGCTCGTGTCCCTCGGCGGCCCCCTCTTCGCTGGGGTCACAGGGACACCGACGACCGCCGATTCCGGACCAGTGGCATCGCGATGGGGGCTTGATCCGGGTCTCTTCGGCAAGGGACCTCCCGGAGCGCGTGTGGAGGCCACCGACCTTCTTCTGACTGCGCCATCGGTGCTCGAGATCCGGCTTCCGGCAGACCTCGTTGCCGGGTGCGACCTCGTGACCACCGCTGAGCTCGAGCCCATCCTGGGCCGGGCGGGATCCGTCCAGATCTTCGCCCAGACCACCCGGCCGACGCTCGCCGGTGCCGACCCGGGCACCGAGTTTCTCGTGGGATCCGATGGTCCATCCCGACAGCGTCTGGAGCAGGCGCTCGATGGGTTCCGCCAGCTGTTCCCGGCCGCACTCTGTTACCACCGGATCGTCCCGATCGATGAGGCCGTCACCCTGACCCTCTACCACCGGGAGGACGAACCGTTGAGACGCCTGTTCCTCACGAAACCGGAGGCCGCGGAGCTGGACCGCCTCTGGGACGAGCTGTTCTTCGTCAGCCGGGAACCGGTGCTCCTCCAGTCCGCCTTCGAGCAGATCTACGAGTACGCGACCCAGGACCGGCCCGACATGGTCAAGGCCTTCACCCCGATGCGCGAACCGATCCAGCAGCGGACGGCCACCTTCCGAAAGCGGGAGGTCGATGCCGAACCGCGTCAGCTGGAGGCGGTGCTGGCGTTCGCCTCGAAGGCGTTTCGACACCCCCTCAGCGAGGCCGAGACCGGGGAGCTCCGAGAGCTCTACACTGCGCTTCGGAAACAGGAGATCCCCCATCGGGAAGCGATCGAGCTGACCCTCGCCAGGATCCTCGTCTCGCCGTCATTCCTCTACCGTTTCGAGCAACCTTCGCCGGGAAACCGCCCCAGCCCGGTGTCGGCCTGGGAGCTCGCGACACGACTGAGCTATTTCCTGTGGTCGTCAACGCCCGACGAAGAACTCTGGGCCGCCGCCCAGTCGGGCGACCTGCTCAAGCCCGACGTCCTGGCCCGTCAGGCGCGTCGGATGCTCCAGAGCCCAAAGATCCGACGTCTCGCTGAGGAGTTCGGCTGCGCCTGGCTCCATGTCCATGGATTTGCGACGCTCGACGAGAAGAGCGAGCGTCACTTCCCCAACTTCGCTGCTCTACGAGTCCCGATGTACGAGGAGTCGGTCCAGACCTTCATCGACCTCTTCCAGAACAACCGGCCCATCCCGACCCTGCTGTCCGCCGACCACACCTTCCTGAACGAGGCACTGGCCCACCACTATGGGATCCCGAACGTGGTCGGGCCGGAATGGCGTCGGGTGGATGGCGTTGCCGCCCATGGGCGAGGCGGGATTCTCACGCAGGCCGCCGTGCTCGCGAAGCAGTCGGGTGCCTCCAGGACGAGCCCGATCCTACGCGGCAACTGGCTGTGCGAGACCCTCCTTGGCGAACGGCTGCCGCGTCCGCCCAAGGACGTGCCAGTGCTGCCCGAGGAGCCGCCTGCGGGACTCTCCGAACGTGCCCTCACCGAGCAGCACACCCGCGATCCCCGCTGCGCGGGCTGCCATGCTCGGTTCGATCCCTACGGATTCTCGCTCGAGGCCTACGACGCCATCGGACGACTCCGCACCAGCGACGCCGCCGGCAGCCCCATCGACACTCGGGCGCGACTCGCCAACCAGACAGAGTTCGACGGTCTCCCGGGACTCCGCCACTACCTGCTCACCGAGAAGCGTGAGGCATTCGTTCGACAGTTCGAGCGCAAGCTCCTCGGCTACGCCCTCGGCCGGAGCATCCAGCTGTCCGACGAACCGCTCCTGCGGTCGATCTCAGAGCGGTTGCGGCGTCGCGACCACCCGTTCGCCGAGGTCGTGGAACTCATCGTCCGAAGTCCCCAGTTCCGCGAGATCCGCGGTCGTGATCCCATTGTGCAGGAATGACCCCATGAACACCCACCACTTCTCCCGTCGGAACTTCCTCCGCGGCGTCGGCGTCACCATGGCCCTGCCCTGGATGGAGTCCGTGACCGTGTGGGGCGACACCCCCGCCACGACCAAGGCACCGTCCAGCGAGGCTCCCGTTCGGATGGCGGTCCTGTTCTCGGGCAATGGCTTCCACTCGAAGGAATGGTGGGCGA
>CAZZKQ010000301.1:0-4948 GCA_964654875.1 uncultured Verrucomicrobiota bacterium
CACAGCGCCATCTTCCAGTGCCTCGATGGGAAACCCACTGGATCCGTGCGACGCCTCATCCTGACGGCCTCGGGCGGCCCCTTCCGAGCGACCCCAAAATCGGAATTCCCGGGAATCACTGTCGCAATGGCCCTCAAGCACCCTTCCTGGGTGATGGGACGCAAGATCACCATCGATTCCGCGACGCTGTTCAACAAGGGGCTCGAGATGATCGAAGCGCGATGGCTTTTCGACATCGAGATGGGACGGGTCGACGTGGTGGTCCACCCCCAGAGCATCGTCCATTCCCTCGTGGAGTATGTCGACGGGTCGATGATCGCCCAGCTTTCGACTCCCGACATGTGCCTCCCGATCCAATATGCGCTCTGCTATCCGGAGCGTCGCTCGAGCGACCGGGTGCAGACCCAGTTGGCACGGCTGGGAACCCTGACCTTCGAGGAACCGGATACCGACCGTTTTCCATCCCTGGGACTCGCTCGCCGTGCGGGCGAGGTCGGAGGAACACTTCCGGCGGTGTTCAATGCAGCCAACGAAGTGGCGGTCGAGGCTTTCGTCAGCGGGACGCTTTCATTCCCCGGGATCTTCGACCATGTCACCCGGGTGATGGACCGACATCGCGTGGTCGAGAAACCCACGCTCGAGCAGATCCTCGAAGCCGACCGCGATGCGCGTCAGGAGGCCACAGGCTGAGTCCCGCATGTGTCGACGACGGGGTGGCTGGTAAAATAAATCCCCTGAATTCAGGAACCCGCTTGACGTCTCTCTGCCAGCTCCCGACAAAGGATCACCCATGGTTCCACGCTTCATTTGCTGCCTTCTTTTCGTCTCCATTCTCCTGATCAGCGGCCAGGCCCAAGCGACCAACGAGATCCCGATCTTCCCCGACAAGAACCTGGAGGCCGCGGTACGGCAGCAGGTCTTCGCCAAGCGCTACACCAACTCGCCGCTCACGGCGACCGACGTGGCCAACGTCTCCACGGTGATCGGCAATTTCCGTGGCATCACCGACCTGACCGGCCTCGAGCACTGCAAGGCGTTGGCCGCTCTGGAACTCGCTGGGAACAAGATCAAGGACCTGAAGGCTCTCTCCGGTCTCCGGCAGCTTCAACAGGTGATCCTGACCAGCAACAAGGTGTCCGAGATCACACCGCTGGGCACCCTGCCGGCGTTGCAGTACATCGAGCTCTCCCACAACGGGGTGAAGGATCTGGCCCCCTTGGCAAGGGCCACCAACCTCGCATCGGTCTACGTCGGGCACAATAGGGTGACCTCCGTCGCGCCTCTGACCACCCTTCCCCGTCTCGTGACCCTGTACGCTGAAGGCAATGGAATCCGCTCCATCGACGGTCTCCAGAACCTTCGATCCCTGTCGGGCATCTCCCTCTCCGGCAATCGCATCAGCGATGTCTCACCCCTCGCGGGCCTTCGCTCCCCAACGTTCATCTTTCTTGAAAGGAATCGAGTGAAGGACCTCTCTGGCTGGTCGGAATGGGTTTCCAAGGACCTTGCGGGACCCCGGTCATTCGCCCCCTATCTGCAGCTCTACCTGAAGGGAAATCCCCTCGGTGCGAAGAGCAAGACCCTCCTCGCGGACTGGTCCAAGCAGGGGATGCGGGTGAGCCAGTGAGCGGGGCACCGTTTGACAGGACACGACTCCACCCCACCCTGACTGCATGAAATCCATCCTTCGCCTCTTTTCCCTCATCGCCTCCGTGAGCACACTCCTCGCCGCCAGCAGCCTCCAGTCGATTCCGATCCGTGACATCGATGGAAAGGACACCTCCCTGAAGGCGTTCGATGGGAAGGTTGTCCTGTTGGTCAACGTCGCCTCCCAGTGTGGCTACACCCCCCAGTACAAGGGGCTCGAAGCGCTGTTCCGGAAGTTCAAGGACAAGGGGCTGGTCGTCGTCGGGGTGCCCTGCAACGACTTCGGCGCCCAGGAGCCGGGGTCCGCCAGCGAGATCAAGGAGTTCTGCTCCAGCAAATACGAGGTCACCTTCCCCCTTCTCGAGAAGATCCACGTGAAAGGCTCCGAGCAGCACCCCCTCTACGCGGCGCTCACGGGTCCCAAGGCCAGCTTCCCGGGTGACGTGAAGTGGAACTTCGGGAAATTCCTGATCGGGCGCGACGGCTCCGTGCTGAAGCGTTTCGACTCGGGTGTCGCACCCGACTCAGGAGAGCTGGCCGGAGCGATCGAGGCCGCTCTCGCGCGCAACTAGGCGGCAGCGGGCGTCCACAGGCTCCCGTCCTCCTCGAGCGCCGAAATCGCACCGATGTCCGGGACCCAATAGTCCCGGGCCCAGCTTTCCGCCGCATTGGCAAGGGACCCTTGGCAAGCCGTTCCTTGACCATCGCTTCGGGTTGGCTTCGACTCATGGGATTGCCATGAGGTCGTTCCCCCCAGAAGAGAACCCGCCCACGGACCTTCCTTCTGGCGGCAGCCTGGGTGGATGCCGCAGCCGACATACCCGATCCCATCGATTCCCGGGTCTGGGGGTACCGGGACGTCAACCGCTCCCTGCACGGGCCTTCACGCTGATCGAACTGCTCGTGGTGATCGCGATCGTCGCCATCCTCGCCGGGATCCTGCTTCCCGCCTTGGCCAATGCCAAGGAGCAGGCGAAGAAGACCCGCTGTTTCAACAACAATCGGCAGCTGATGCTGTCCTGCCTGCTCTATGCCGGGGACCACACTGCATTCCTCCCCTGCGGCTCGATGGCCAGCACGCGGGTTCCGAAGGGCTATGTGACCTGGGACGAGCAGATCATTCCCTTCGGCGGCATCACCAATCTCCTTCTCTGTGCCAGCCACAAGCTCGGCCGACGACACTACTGGGCCAACGCGAACATCGAGAATGGCCAGCAGACCGAAAGGAATCCGCGTCAGACCGGGGTCATGGCACTGGGCTTCTCGGTCAAACCCGAGACGCTCGCAAACCCGAGCGGAGTGATCTCCCTCACGGAGATCCGGGACCAGAACGCGACCTATGCCTTCGGCGGGGTCTCGAACCCAGGGGAAGGCTGGGGATCCATGCTGTTCGCCTACGAGGACCTCTTCATCCTGCAATATCGTCACCTCAAGCGGGAAACGATCTCCTTCTGCGACGGACATGTGGAGAATGCGAAATCGAACATCCTCATGGGGCCGAAGACCCCCTCTGGAAGGTGGAGCTTCGAGAAGTTCTACCGCGACCCTTCCCGGGTCCCGACACGCTAGGAACCGACACTGTTTCCGGGGAAATCCGTAACCGGAATCCCGGTTCCGGGTCTGAGGGGATGTCGGTAGAATCGATGCGCATGGACGACTCGGAGACGCCGGTGACGGAACTCGTCGCCCGGATCCGGGTGGGTGACGAGGCTGCGGCCCGTGCCTTGGTCCTGCGACTGACCCCTGCGGTAGGGCGGATCGTCCGGGCCAATCTGCCGCGTCGGACCGACGAAGAGGATCTCGTACAAACCGTTCTCACGAAGGTGTTCACGCATCTCGACCAATTCCGGGGCGTCGTCCCGCTGGAGCACTGGGTTGCCCGCATCGCGGTCAACACCTGCCGCCATGCCCTCGCGAAGGAACGGAACCGTCCCGAACTCCGGCATGCCGACCTCTCGGAGGAGCAGGTGGCGGTTCTGGACCACCTGGCAACCGAGTCCTCGGATCTCGATCCACAGCAGGGGATCGCCGCCAGGGACCTGACCTCCCAGCTGCTCTCGGGGTTGAAGCCAGAGGACCGTCTCGTTATCACACTGCTCCATCTCGAAGGCCGCAGCGTCGAGGAGATCCGTGACGTCACCGGATGGAGCATCCCACTGGTAAAGGTCCGGGCCTTCCGCGCGCGTCAGAGGATGAAAAAGCACCTGGATCAACTGCTGAAGGAGAAACGCCGATGAACGATGGAAACACACCCCTGGATCGCCTGCTCCGGGCGGCTGCCCGGTCGCCCCGCGAGGCGACCCTGTCCACACTCCCCTTCCCGGTCGAAGCCCGGGTACTCGCCGCCTGGAGATCCAGCCGGTCGGAGGGATCGGGCTGGATTGGACTCTGGCTCCGGACCGGATTGGCCGGGGCTGCAGTGGCCCTGGCGCTGACACTCGCCGTCACCTGGTCCCATCTGCGTCCGGATCCCGAGGACGATGAGTACGCGGTGGCCAACGCCACGCTCTACGTGGCTGTCTCCCCATGAACCGGATCAGTCCACGACAGCTCGTCGCCTACCTGATCGCCATCTTTGTGTTCGGCACGGCGGCCGGGGCGATCGGTGGCTACAGCTGGGGAAAACGCTCCGTCGCCCGGTGGCCCGACCGGTCCAAGATGCGGGAGAAGATCCAGGCCAAGATCACCGCGGATCTCGGACTGTCCTCCGAACAGGTTGCTAAGCTGGCGCCGCTCATCGACCGCCACATGGAGGAGCTGGATTCCCTCAACCACGAACACCACCGGCAAATCGGCGCCTCGATGTCACGCCAACGCGATCGGATCGCCGGAATCCTCACTCCTGAGCAGCGGACTGTCTTCGAGGCGAAGGAACGCGAGCGCGAGCAGCGGCGCTCCCGCCAGAGAGGACCATCGACCGGAGGAACCACCAACCGAGGTCCCGGGAATCCTCAGACCCAGACCCGACCGTGACCCTCGGATCACGGAGCGTGGAGACCCTCCGCGATCAGCGCTCCGCTCCAACACCCTTGGTGGACGCATTGGTCCGACCCGATCCGCCGGTGGATCGCGAGGCCGGCTTCGGCTGCGGTCTAGGACCCGCATCGTTCGCCGGTGCTCCGGAATCCTCCGTTGGGCTGACGTTCGTCAGAAGACCCGCATCCTTGGCGAGCCAATAGGTGAGCAGATAATCCACTCCCGGGTGTTCCACGAACGGGCGATCCGAGCCCGTGCCTGACCCCAGTTGATAGGGGGATTCGAACCACTGGAACGGAGCGACGGGACGCCGATCCAGCAGCTG
>CAZZKQ010000302.1:0-4929 GCA_964654875.1 uncultured Verrucomicrobiota bacterium
CTTGACCCGCAGGCCGAGGTCGCGTTCGCCTGCCTGGGGCTTCACGACGCCCGCCAGCAGCTTCAGGAGCGTCGACTTCCCGGCCCCGTTGGGGCCGACCAGCACGGTCCGCTCCCCCTTCTCCGCCTGATAGTCGAGACCGCGGTAGACCACATGGTCGCCGTACGCGAAGTCCACCCCGCGCAGGGTGATGACGCGCTGTCCGCTTGACTCGGGCTGCGGAAACGAGAAGTCGACCGTGGCGGCCGCCGCCTCGGGGGCCTCGATCCGCTCCATTCGGGCGATCTGCTTGAGCTTGGCCTGGGCCTGGCTGGCCTTGCTGGCCTTGGCCCGGAAGCGGTCGGCGAACTCCTGGAGCCGCGCGATCTCCTTCTGCTGGTTCTTGAAGGCCGAAAGCTGTTGCGCCTCGCGGGCCGCGCGCTGCTCGATGTACGAGTCGTAGTTGCCCGTGTAGTCGAACAGGCTTCCCGCACGCAGCTCGAGGATCCCTGTCACCAGCTGGTTCAGGAACTCCCGGTCGTGGCTGATCAGGACAATCCCGCCCGGATAGGTGTCCAGATAGTCCTGGAACCACAGCAGCGTCTCGAGATCGAGATGGTTCGTCGGCTCGTCCAGCATCAGCAGGTCCGGCTCCTGCACCAGAAGCCGGGCCAGATGGGCCCGCATCACCCAGCCGCCCGAGAGGGTCCGGGCAGGCCGGTCATAGTCGGCGTCCCGGAACGCGAGCCCCTTCAGGATGCGCTTCGCCTTGGCGACCAGGGATCCGTCCATCCCGCCAAACTCGTCGCCATGCAGGTGGCTCGTCGCAAGCTCGAGCACGGACTCCTCGCCCACGGGTGCGCTCTCCTGCGGGAGGAACCCCACGGTGGCGCCGCGCTGGCGGACGATCAGGCCGGTCGTGGTCTCCTCCTGGCCCAGGATGAGCTTGAACAGGGTCGACTTGCCGGCGCCGTTGGGTCCGACCAGACCGAGCCGGTCCGTGCGGTTGATGGTGAGCGTGACGTCCTCGAAGAGGGTGCGACCCCCGTAGCTCTTGGAGACCTCGGAAAGGGTGAACATGCGGATCAGCCGGCGTTGAGCTGGGACAGGTGACGGACGAAATGCGTCTCGAGAAGTTCGGCATGCAGGTCCGCATGCCGATGCAGGACCTCGAGGATGCCTTCCTTGAAGGTCCGACCCGAGGCATCCCGCCCCTGGGTGAGGACCGACCCGAAGGTCACATGCAGGAGCTGGCGACCCGCCACCTCATCGAGGTAGACGGCCTCCTGCCCCGCGCCCTGGAACACCGGCAGCGACCCGACCTGTGCCTGGGTGGTCGAGATGTGGTAGCTGGCACGATCGGTGTCGAACCGGCCCCGACAGTACGCGGCGATTTCCGCAAAGAGTCCTGGAGCGGTCCGGGCCACGGTCCGCAACGCCTCGAGATAGCTCGTGCCTGCCGTCTTGACATGCAGCAGGCCGCCGCAGACCCGTCCGATGACCGGGTAGACGCTGAATTTGTCGGACCCGCTGTGGATGCTGATCTTGTAGGGGCCGGCGAATTTCGAGATCGCGACGTGGACCTTGAGCTCCTGCTCGAACCGGGCGAGGTCGCCCCGGTAGTCGATCCCCTTCTCGAAGTCCCCGATGAAGCGGGGGGCGAGGCTGACGAGCCCGGGAACACCCCGACGCTGCAGCTCCAGCGCGAAGAACAGGTGTTCGAGGGGGGACGTCGGGGAATCGGTCTCGTCGACGGACACCTCCACCTCGCCACGCCCACCGGAGGCCTTGGCGATCGCCTGCCCCATCCGTTCGGCATGCGCCGTGGCCCTCGAGTATTTCACGGCGGCACGGAAGAGGGATTCCTCGTCGAACCGCACGGGCGGGATCCGGCTGCCCAGGGAGAACACCCGATTGAGGTAGTAATCCTTCCAGTCGAACCCGCTGAAGAGTCCCTCCTTCTCAAGCACCTCAACCTCCGACCGCAGGGCGGCCTCGTCCATGGCGTCGGCGCCGTTGTTGACGAACGCGCTGGGATCGATGGTGAAGAAGCAGAACCCGGCCGCCGCGACGTTCTGGACATCCTCCGGGGTCTTGAGGTGGTCGCCATCCGCCCCCCACTTCCCCGTGAACCCGAGGGCTTCGACCGACGTGCAGGCGGCCGACATCACCTCCTGGGGCGTCCGCTGGGTCCGGGTCATCTCCCGGATGGACTGCTGGGCGAAGATGGGGGCGAAGTCCGGGAAGCGGCGGACGGCCGCCATGTGACCCGGGGTCGCAAGGCCGAGCCGGTCGCCGAAGCCGAACGACTTCTGGAGCGCGAGAGGAACGGGAGCGTTCATGCAGACGGGCAGC
The DNA here is from genome assembly GCA_964654875.1 of uncultured Verrucomicrobiota bacterium. Lineage (GTDB taxonomy): Bacteria > Verrucomicrobiota > Verrucomicrobiia > Limisphaerales > UBA9464 > UBA9464. The sequence goes on from CAZZKQ010000302.1 coordinate 2,335, forward strand.
ATGGGATGCCCAGGACGAGGGAGGAATCAAAAACAGCCCGCGGAAACGGACAGGCCGGCTCAGCAGGCCACCCGCTCGCCGCAGGATTCACGGAATCCAGAGGCCCACGCTTGACCCGGTGTGGGTGTAGATACAGCGTGTATCTATGACTACGGCGAAACTGTTCCGTCATGGAGGGAGCCTTGCGGTCCGGCTCCCAAAGGCTTTCCGCATCGAGGGAAGCGAGGTCCTGATCGAGCGTCACGGGGATACCGTGGTGCTGAAGCCGATGACCGCCGCACGGTTCCGGACATTTCCTGAGATCGCCCGCTACCTCGCAACAGCCTTCCCGGACACCGAAGAATTCCCGGCTCCACCTCCTCGGCCCAGCCGGCATGAGCGAAAAATCCTGGACCTCCAGGACTGAAGCCTGTGACTCCGCGGTATCTTCTCGATTCCGACGCCTGCATCTCCGTGCTGCGTCAGAGGATGGGCCTCGACCGGCTTCCTGCACCAGACCTCACCGGAATCCCGGTCATCGTCGCAGCGGAACTCTGGACAGGGGTCCGAAAAGCGGGGGCGGGCCATCCACGATCGGCTGCACGGCTTGAAGCCTTCCTGGGCCTGTTCCCCGTCGTGGAGTTCACACTCGACGCCGCACTTCACTACGCCGAGATCCGAACCGATGCAGAGGCCGGAGGTAAACCAATCGGCCCTCTTGACCTCCTCATTGCCGCACAGGCTCGGAGCCTTGGGGCCACTCTCGTGACGGCCAACCTCAGGGAGTTCAAGAGAGTTCGAGGACTGAAGGTGCTCGACTGGTCGAATCCCCGGTAACGGAGGACCCGGGAGTCCGGTTTCCCGGCTCAGCAGGCCACCCGCTCGCCCGGACCCGGCTCGAGGACCTGCATCTGCGGCCAACGCTGGCGGAGCGTCTGGGCAAACCACGACCGCGCCACGGTGTCGCCATGGCCGAGGACCACGACCTTGGGTTGCACCTGGGCGACGAACTCGACCAGGTCCTCGCGGTTCGCATGGGCCGTGAGGTCGAAGCCCTCCACCCGACACTTCCGCGTCAGTTCGCCTCCCGCACCGCTGAACACGAAGGTCGAACCGTCGGCCGCCGCCCGGAGGCGTCCGGCCGGGGATTCCGGGGCGGAGTAGCCCACGAAGAAGATCGACTGACGCGGATCCCCGATCATGCGCAGGGCCAGGTCATGCGCCCCGGTGTTCTCGGTCATCATGCCTGCCGTCATCAGGAAGATCTTCCCGTCCTTCAGTCCCACCCGCGACAGCTCCTGGGGCGAGACCACCTTCAGATCGACCGCCTCCGTGAGGCGGAGCCGGGGGTGGGACCGATGCGTCCGATGGGCCTGGAGATCGTAGATCTCGGTGAACACCCGTCCGAGCCCGCCGATGTAGATCGGCCGCCGCTTGAAGCGCCCGGCCTTCATCCACATCGACAGCGCCGCCAGCATCTCCTGCGTCCTCCCCAGCGCGAAGGCCGGGATCAGGACCGAACCCTTGCCATCCAGCGTCTCCTCCATCGCCGTGGCGAGGCTTTCCATCTCCGCCTCGCGACTGAACCCCGGCGGCACCGCCCGCCCGCCGCGGGTGGTCTCGAGGATCATCACGTCGGCCTGGACGTCGTCGAACCGGGCGGCCTTGAGCAGGGTCTGGTCGTGGAAGCAGACGTCGCCCGAATAGAACAGGGTCTGTTTCCCACCTGTGACCCGGATCCCCGCCGATCCCAGCGTGTGACCCGCGTCGAAGAACTCGAGCTTCGGCGAGGTCTTGCGCTGGCCCCTCGGGAAGGAGACCCAGTCGATCGGCTTCCGATAGCCCACCGCCTGGAAGACCGAGGCCTGCTCGTCCACCTCCTCGTGGCTGTACAGCGGATAGTCCCGGATCCCGAGCTCGGTCCGCTGCCGCATCATCACATTCACCGAGTTGTGCAGGATGCGCTCGACGAGGAAGTAGCTCTGGTCGGTCATGAAGACCTGCGCCGACGGGAAGTTCCGGATGGCGACCGGGAGCGAGCCGACGTGGTCGTGGTGGCAGTGCGAGAGCGCGATCGCGTCGATGGGCTCCGGACCGGCCTTGTCGAACAGCGGCAGACCCTCGCGGCCCTCGCGCTCCGGATGGACGCCGGAATCCAGGAGGAGCCGGTAGCCGTCGTAGTCCACAAGCCATGCGCTCGCCCCGATGTCGCTGTCGGGGTTCAGGTTGGTGATCTGCACCCGGCGACACTGGGGTCAGTTCCCGAGCCCACCAACCTCGAAATGTCATGCAGCGGGGATTTCGGAGGGGATCCACATGGGAAACCGGGAGACGCCAAGAAAGACGAGGGCAGGAGGAGCCGGGAGCGGAAGTGCCTGTCGAGTTTCTCCTTTGAGGAACCGACATCCGGTTCCAGCCTAGCCGGAGTCATGGCGTTCGCGTTTCGATTCCTCGGCACCGGAACCTCCCAGGGGGTTCCGGTGATCGGACGGGACTATCCCCAGGAATACCTCGCCAATCCGCGGAACCATCGCCTCCGCCCCTCCCTGTACATCGAGTCCTCGGGTGCCCGGATCGTCATCGACACCACCCCGGACTTCCGGACCCAGATGCTGC
>CAZZKQ010000303.1:0-4928 GCA_964654875.1 uncultured Verrucomicrobiota bacterium
AGCCAGGGACCTGGCCCTCGGCGCCTACAATGAGGCGGTTGAGAAGGGTCCAGGAACCAACCTCCCGAAGGCTCTCCGCGCCGCCGACATCCTCGCCTCGCGCAGCGCGTTCAAGGAGGCCTCCGACCTGCTCGAGAAGATCCGGTCCACGGCCGGCACCGCCCTGACCGGGAACGACGAGCTCAAGTGGTACAAGCTTTCAGCCAAGGTGGCGCTCGGGACCGGGGACGGCGCCAAGGCCATGGAGATGCTCGAGGGTGTCATCCAGAAGAACCCGCTCGACGCCGAGGCGCTGATCATGGCCGGCGACTACTACGCCCGGAACGGCCAGCCCGAGAAGGCGCTGTTCCGCTACGAGACCGCAGGGAAGATCGATGGATTCGAGGCCGATTCCCTCGTCAAACAGGCCCAGCTGATGGTCTCCACCCGCAAGTACGAGCCCGCCCTCGAACTCCTCCGCAAGGCCCAGAAGGTCAAGCCCCGCGACAACGTCCAGCGCTACCTCGAGCGGGTCGAACAGGTCGCCCGCAACGCGAGCCGCCGGTCCTGAACCGGGCACGACCGTCCCACCCCACCCTCCTTGTGGATTCCCTCCTCTCCAAGACCCGCCTCGGCTGGGCGCTGACCCTGTTCCTGCTGGTCTGGACCGCGTCGGCAACCCGTGCCCAGGAGACCGGAACCCTGTCCGGTGTCGTGGTGAACAGCTGGGATGGACGTCCGTTGCCCGGGGTGATCATCACCGTGAGAGGAACCGTGCTGGCCACCACCTCCGACGCCACGGGCCGGTATCGCCTTGAAGGCGTTCCCGCGGGCGAGCACAGCATCCGCTTCAGCAAATCCGGCTTCGCCCAGGCCACCGCCACCGGTGTCAGGGTGGCCCCAGGACTCGTCCGTGAACTGCCCGGCGCCCTGCGCCCCGAGTTCTTCGAGATGGAGGAATACGAGGTCACCGCCGAGGAGTTCCAGGTCGAGGCCCTCGAGATCATCGAGCAGCGCCAGGCCTCGACGTCCTTCCTCGACGCCATCAGCTCCGAGCAGTTCCGCAGGCTGGGGGCGACCGATGCGGCCCAGATCATCACCAAGCTTCCGGGCACCACGGTGGTCGGCGGCAAGTTTGCTGTCATCCGCGGCCTCAGCGACCGCTACAACATCACGGAACTCAACGGTGCGCAGATCCCCACCGCCGATCCCTACCGCCAGGGGGCTCCACTCGACATCATCCCGGCGTCGATGATCCGGGAGATCTCGGTCAGCAAGACCTTCACCCCGGATCTCCCGGGCGGGTTCGCCGGCGGTCTGGCGAACATCGTGACGAAGTCGTTCCCGGATAAGTTCTTCCTGCAGCTCGAACTCGGCCTCGAATACAACGCCCAGACGACACTGAACCCCAATTTCCTCGCCTCGGCGGGAAGCCCCTTCGACTGGGCGGGTTTCGGGGACGACACCCGGGCACTGCCGTCGGCACTGGATGGCCAGACGGGGTCGACCCTGAGACGACCCATCAAGGCTCCGGCCAACCAGACCCCCGCCCAGGCGAAACAGCGGGCCGACCAGGCGAACAAGCTCCAGAACGCGCTCAATTCGTTCCAGGACTACAACTTCGCCGGGACCCCCCAGGCGCCACCGCCCAACTACTCCGGGAACTTCTCGGTCGGCGACACCATCGACATCAACGGACACGATTTCGGGTACTTCGTCGGCGGTGTCTACCGTCGGAAGTGGACCTTCTACGACGACGGCATCCAGGGCCGGTATCGTCCCATCGGCGTCGACACGATCGCCCCCTACTCGCAGTTCCAGGACACCCGGGGCGTCATGGAGGTCAACTGGGCCAACGTCATCAACCTCGCCTACGAGGTGATCCCGGAAGATCACACGGTCGGGTTCACCTTCTACTGGAACCAGAGCGGCGAGGACACCGCCCGTCGACAGGTGGGGCATATCGAGAACTTCGAGCCCATCGTCGATCTCAACATGATCCAATGGATCCAGCGTCAGATCCATGCCTTCCAGATCAAGGGGGACGACCATTTCGAGGACTTCCTCGACCTCCGGACGGACTGGCTGGTGTCGATCGCCAACACCTCCCAGGACGAGCCCGATCTGAAGTACTTCAACTACGGGTATCCCGAATACGGGGTCGACCCGGTCTTCTCGAACTCCATCCCCGAGCCAATCTTCCCGACGCGCTTCTACCGGACCGTCGAGGAGGACAGCATCTGGGCCGCACTCAACAACAAGATCCCCTTTAAGCAGTGGGCGGGCGAGGAGTCCTTCTTCAAATTTGGCGGAGGCTACAATGGGGCGGAGCGGGAGTTCGAGGAGCAGACCTTCCAGTTTGCCGGCACCACCGGATGGGGTTCACCGCCGACACCCAACAACTACTTCAATCCCGGCAACCTCGTCTACACGACCCAGACCACGACACGAGGCACCAACTACAACTTCCAGCGCTGGTTCCAGGAAGGCATCTCTCCGGCCTCCTACAGCGGTGAGCGGGACATCCCCGCCGGGTATGCCATGGTCGAACTGCCGGTGGCCGAGGACTGGAAACTCCTGGGCGGTGCCCGCCTCGAGAACACCTACCTCACCATCAAGGGCGACGGAGGTGCGGCCGGAACAGCGTCCTCGATCATCAATGAGCTCGATGTGATGCCGGCATTGACCGCCACCTATTCGATCCGGACCAACATGGATGTCCGCGCCAGCTTCAGCCAGACCGTCGCACGCCCATCCTTCCGAGAGATGGCGCCGTACCGATCCTATGACCCGTCCGGAAACATGATCATCGAGGGCAATCCCAACCTGATCATGACGCACATCGACAACTACGATCTACGCTGGGAGTGGTACCCGAAACCGGGGGCCGTGCTGTCGGTCAGCCCGTTCTACAAGACGCTGCGGAATCCGATCGAGAAGGTCGCCCTGACCTTCGGCGGTGGCATCGTGACCTTCGAGAACCGCCAGGAAGCCCAGCTCTACGGCGTCGAGTTCGAGGCCAACACCAAGCTGGATTTCATCGACGATGCCCTCGATGAATTCAGCACGGGATTCAACTTCGCCTTCATCCAGTCGGAGGTCCGGCTGACGGCCACCGAACTCGCGAATGAGAAGGTGCTCTTCCCGAATGTCTCCGCGACCCGACCGCTCTATGACCAGTCGCCGTGGATCGTGAACTACGACTTCACCTACGACCGCAAGGCCTCCGGAACCACCGCAACGATCTCGCTCACGGCGGTCGGCCCGTACGTGTTCATCGTCGATCGGGCGGGTCCTGACGTCTACGCCTTCCCGCCGATGCAGCTGAACTTCGTGGTCACCCAGCGCCTCGCCGAGCACTGGAAGCTCCGCCTCGCGGCGCGGAACATCCTGAACTCCCCGCAGGTCATGTCCTATGGCGACCAGGAAGGCGGCCCCATCTACTCGTCCTCGACCACCGGCATCCTGATCGGTCTCACCATGACCTACGAGTACTGAGCAGGGATCCGGGGAACATCCCGATCCTTCGGGACGCTTGCCGAGACTCAGACCCGCCCCACTGTCCCCCGGATGCTTTCCGGATCGAGCCACAGAACCGCGGTTTGCCCTTTCACTGGACGGTCGACGTCCTCGCACTCGGGAACGCCATCCCAACCGCATCCGCCAAGACCTCATGATGCAGGCGCGGCTGCGCATGATTTTCTCCGGCAATACGGTGCAGAATGCGGTCCGGGTTTCGATCCGGCAGCGCGGATGGCGGAGGTGACCCAGGAACTGGCTTCGACCGGCACCTATACGCACACCGCCTCGGAACTCGAGTGGGCTGGCCGCGTGGCGTGGCGGAACAGCACCCGTTGCATCGGGCGCCTCTACTGGAAATCCCTGCGGATCATCGACGCCCGGGAGGCGATCACACCCGAACAACAGGAAAAGGCGATCCGGCGACATCTTCGTCTGGCGACCCACGACGGGGCAATTCGGCCGGTGATGACCGTGTTCCCACCCGAGAAACCCGGCATACCTGGGCCTCGGATCCGGAACCATCAGCTCATCCAGTACGCCTGGTGGGAGGATCTCGGCATCGGCGACCGGGCGAACGCCGAACTCACCCGGTTCCTGATCGGGAAGGGCTGGCAACGGCCAGCCCCCCGGAGCGCCTTCGATGTCCTGCCCGTCTGGATCGAGACACCCGGCGGATCCGGAACCCTGATCCGCTGGCGACCCGAGGAGGTCCTGCGGGTTGCCATCCGTCATGGTCGCCATCCGTCACTGGAACAATTGGACTGGAGCTGGCACGCGGTGCCGGCCCTGAGCGATTTCCGGCTCGAAGCCGGCGGCATCGTCTATCCCACCGCGCTCTTCAACGGCTGGTACATGGGGACCGAGATCGGCGCGCGCAACCTGGTCGATCCCGATCGCTATGACGGGCTCGGCGCCCTCGGTCGCGTCCTGGGGCTCGACCAATCCCGCGAGGACACCCTGTGGCGGGACGAGGCCCTCGTGGTGTTGAACCAGGCCGTGCTTGAGAGCTTCTCGAAGGCCGGGGTCACCATGATCGACCACCACACCGCCACCACGGATTTCATGAAGTTCTGCGATCGTGAACAACGGTCCGGCCGGGAGGTCCAGGCGGACTGGTCCTGGATGATCCCGCCCATCAGCCCCGCCGCCACCGCGGTATGGAACGCCGACTGGCCGAACCGGGAACAGGATCCCCGCCTCGCACAGAATGCGCCGATGACGCACCTGTGATTGTTGTTCCCGCTGATCGGCCGGAAGAACCTCAACCTCCTCCTCTTCCCTGGTTCTCCATCAGCCCCGCGTCTCGGCGTCCCCGTGTGAGTCTCCCCACTTCCACTCCGCGTGGCATCCAGCGGACAAGGGACCCCGGCACGAAAAAGGGGCCGGGCATTGCTGCCCGGCCCCTGTGTTCAGATCAGACCGACCTC
>CAZZKQ010000304.1:0-4913 GCA_964654875.1 uncultured Verrucomicrobiota bacterium
CACGGTCTATCCTCCCGGAGGCCAGAGGGGTTCTGAGGTCCTCGTGACCGTGGCTGGGTCGGACCTCGACGACCTGGCCGGCCTGAGGTTTTCGCACCCGCGCATCCGGGCCGAGGCGACGTCCACCAACGCCCAGGTCTTCCGTGTCACGCTGCCGGCCGACCTCGCACCCGGCGTCGTCGACCTCCGCGCCTTCGGTCGGTTCGGCGTGAGCAACCCGAAGGGCTTCAGCATCGGCATGGGTCCCGAGCTGCTGGCATCGGGCACGAACACGACCGTCGCCACGGCCCAGAGCCTGCCTGTGGAGGCGGTGGTGAACGGCCGCCTCGCGGCCAACCAGGCGGCATGGTACCGGGTGGAGGTCCTCGCCGGACGCGCCTACACGATCCGGGCCGAGACCCGTGGGATCGATTCGAGGCTCGAACCGATCCTCGAGCTGGCGGATCCGACCGGCCGCCCCCTCGGGATGTCGCGCCGGGGTGTGTTGGGCTTCGTGGGGCCCACGAACGGACCGGTGCTGGTTTCCGTGCATGACGTGACCTACCGCGGTGGGGACGACGTCCTCTATCGGTTGGGCGTGACGACGGCGCCCCAGGTCGAGCGGGCCCTGCCGGTTGTCCTCCAGTCCGGCGCCACCAATCGGGTCACCCTCTGGGGATGGAACCTTCCGGGTGGCGCGCGCGTTTCCGGAACGGTGGGTGGCGGACCGGACCTGCAGCGCGTCGAGGTGGACCTCGTGGCCCCGGAGGCCGATCGCGAGACGGTGGTGGAGGGGTTCCGGCGACCGGTCGGGGCGTCGGTGTCCCGGAACACCTTCCTGTGGCGCTGGGCCCTCTCGAACGAGGTGTCCAATCCCGTGCTGTTCCAGCTGATGCCCCATCCGGTGGTGACCGGACCCCAGCCCGGTCTGATGGAGGTCACCCTGCCGGTCGGGTTCTCCGGGATCTTTCCCGGTCGTGGTGAGACCAACGGGGTGCGGTTCCAGGGCAAGAAGGACGAGGCCTGGTGGATCGACATCGTCTCGGAGCGCCTGGGTGCCGTGACCGATCCGCGGGTGATCGTCGAGCGGGAACGGGCTCCGGGTGAGTCGGGCGAGGGGGCGACGGTCGACGTGCTCGAGCTGGCCGACACCGATGCCAACCTGGGCGGGGTCGATTTCAATACGTCTCATCGTGACGCCGCGGCGCGGTTCGTTCCGCCGGCGGATGGGTGGTATCGGGTCCGTGTCCAGAACCTCTTCCAGCCCGCTCCAGGATCCCTCCAGCCCGCCTACGGGCTCAGCATCCGGAGGGAGACGGCGTCGGCCCCGGCCGTGGTGACCGCCCTGCAGCTGCCGCGTCAGAACGACAACGATCGCACCGCCCATCCGCTGCCGCACTTCCTGCGTCGGGGCGAGACCCAGCTGGTCCGGGTGGTGGCGTTCCGACAGGACGGTTTCGCGGGGGATCTGGAACTGGAGTTCAAGTCCCTGCCCCCGGGGGTGACCTCGATGCCGACCCGGATCCCGTCGGGCCAGAACGTCGGTTTCGCCCTCCTCACCGCTGCCGAGGAGGTCAAGGACGCTTCGTTGGCTCCCGAGGGGTTCCCGGTCGTGCTCGAGGTCCGGGGTCCGGGCAACGCCCCACAGCCCGTCGCCTGGTCCACGGTGTCGCGGTCGATCCCCGAGTGGAACGACCAGTGGATCCCGGTCCGCCCCACCCGCGAGGCCGTGGTGTCGGTCAGCCGACACGAATCCGCCCCCGTCACGGTGCGGTCGGCCACGAACCGCATCGCGGTTGGAACCGACGGCAAGTTCAAGGTTCCGCTCGAGGTGGTTCGACGCTTCGAGTTCCCCGCGGCGATCGCACTCAAACCGGCGGGTCGACCCGAGTGGGACAAGGCCAAGACGGCCACGGTCCCGGAGAAGGCGACCAACGCGGTCCTGGAGTTCGAGACGGCCGAGCTCAAGCTTCCCGCAGGCGACCACACCGTGTGGCTCCAGGGAACGGTGGCCGGGAAGTATCGCAACAACCCGGAGGCCCTCGCCGCGGCGGAGTCCGACCTCAAGGCCAACGAGGAGGCGTTGAAGAAGGCGTCCACCCCGGCCGAGAAGGAACCCCTCGAGAAGCGGAAGAAGGAGCTCGAGGACCGTCGCAAGGCGGCCGAGGAACGGGCCAAGCCGCGCGACGTCAACGTGGTGGTGTATTCCCAGCCGTTCCTGCTCCAGGTTCCGCTTCAGCCCCAGAAAACGCCATGACCCTCCCCCTGACCCCACCGACAGAGCCGGTGTCTCCACCGGCTTCCGTCGTCGTCGCCGCCCGTCGATGGATCCTCGTCGGCGTCGCCGGGATGCTGATCGGAGGGATCCGCCTGCAGGCCGCCGACCCGATCCCGGTCCGGCGTCCGGATCGGACCACGCCGGTCGACTTCCGACGCGAGATCCTGCCGCTGATGCAGGCCAACTGTCTGCCCTGCCACAACCGCACGACCACGAAGGCGGATCTGCTGCTCGAGACGCCGGCGGACATGATCCGTGGGGGGGAGAGCGGCACGTCCCTGGTTCCGGGGAAGCCCGAGGAGTCGCTGCTGTTCAAGTTGTCGACCCATGAGGCCAAGCCGCGGATGCCGCCCAAGGACAACAAGGTCAACGCGGTTGCCTTCACCCCGGAGCAGCTCGGTCTCATCGCCCTGTGGATCGAGCAGGGAGCCACCGCCGGAGAGGCAGGCGTCGAGGAGGTCCGATGGCTGGACACCGCCCCCGATCTGAAGGCGGTCTATGCGGTGGCGTTGTCGCCCGATGGACAGTATCTCGCAGCGGGACGTGGAAACCGGCTCTTCCTGTACCACCGTCCCACCCGGCAGCCGGTGGGTGAACTGGTGTCGCCCGACGTCAAGGGCCCCCGTCCCGCGGCCCAGAGAGACCAGGTCGGGGCGCTAGCGTTCCGGCCGGACGGTCTCCAGTTGGCCTCGGGAGGCTTCGAGGAGATCCGGCTATGGCGTCCGACCGCCTCGGCGTTCCGGGGCACCACGGAACCGGTGGTGTCGCGACCCGATTCCGAGCCCAGGCGCAGCGCCTCCGGCGATCGATCCCTGCGTCGCTCCGACGCCGGAGCGGTCGAATTGGTCGACGCCGACGGAAAGGTCGTGGCGACGCTCGACGGAGACGTCCGTCTCCGGCGCTCCGTCGAGGAGGCGACCCGAGGTGCTGCGGCCCTCCGCAGTGTCCTGGCCTCGGTCCAGAAGCGGGTCGAGTCGGCCGACAAGGAGCAGAAATCCCAGCGGGACCGTCTGGGTCGGGCCCGGGAGGGACAGGCCAAGGCGAACGACACCCTCGCGGAGAAGCAGCGGGCCCGGGACAAGGTCCAGCAGGATCTGGATGCCGCGGCGCTCGCGCTGGGCCTTGTCTCCACCAACGCCCCGGAGGCGGAGCGCAAGCCGCTGGTCGAGAAGGCGGACGCCGCCCGGAAGGCCGTCGATGCCGCCCGAACCGAGATCGAGACCGCGGCGCGCAAGCTCGCCGTGGCCGAGGAGGAGCTCCGGTTGTCGCTGAACTCCGTCGACCTCAGCCGGAATGAGCTCCTGAAATGGGAGCGGGACCGATCCTCCCTGAGCAACCGTCTCGCCGAGGCGGACTCGGGGCGCTCGAACCGCCTTGCCGAGGCGTCTGCCGCGCCGAAGCCCGTCCGCTTTGACCTGTCGTCGGACGGCCGCTGGGGAGTCACCCAGACCGCGCCGGACCGTCTCTCGCTGTGGTCGGGCCTGACCGGGGAGCCGGTCGAGACCTGGGATGCACCCTCGGCGATCGAGGCCCTCCAGATCGTGTCCGACTCGAAGCTGCGCATCCGCTGCGGGTCGGGTGTCTTCGAGAGGGATCTCCTCCCGCGCTGGGAGCTCCAGACCGTGGTGGCCGACGGCACCGGGAAGGGTCCTCTGGAGGATCGTGTCGGTGCGCTGGCGTACTCGCCGGACGGACGCTGGCTGGCGAGTGGCTGTGGCGAACCGTCCCGCAGCGGTCATGTGCAGCTCTGGAACCCGGCCGACGGATCGTTCCAGATGGGGGTGACAAACCTGCACAGCGACGCGGTGTTCTCGGTGTCGTTCTCGCCGGATTCCCGGTGGCTGGCCTCGGCCGGGGCCGATCGTTTCGCACGCGTGGTGGATCCGCTCTCGGGACAGCAGGTCCGTGCGCTGGAGGGCCACACGGGCCATGTGCTGTCGGTGGCGTGGAAGGACGACTCCAGCACGCTGGCGTCGGCCTCCGCGGACCTCACCGTGAAGTTCTGGGACGCGGTGAACGGCGAGAAGCGGAAGCAGGCGGGCGGGGTGGACCGTGAGGTGACGGCCCTGGCCTTCCTGGGAGGGGACCAATGGGTGGCGACGGGCAGTCCAAAGGAGCTCCGCGTGGTGAACGAGAACGGCGAGAAGGTGCGGTCTCTCAATGGGCTCGGTGAGGTCGCCTATGCCGTGGCGGTGTCGTCGGACGGCCGCTGGGTGGCGGCCGGTGGCGAGGATGGTGTGGTGCGGGTGTGGGATCGGGATGTCGAGGCCCCCCGGGTCGCCTTCGAAGCCGTCCGGTAGCGGCCCCCGGCGGAGGAGTCCGCGGCCTCCCTATCGCAGGCGTTCGAGGCTGGCTTCCTGGGGGAACCCCCCGGCGAGGCGGACCGAGTTCTGGGCAAAGCCCGGAGCGCGGACCCGGACCTTCCGGGATGCAGGGTCCCAGGACCAGGTGACCGGCCCATGGGCGGTCTGCAGGGACTCGACGCGGATCGGTTCCTCGAGCCATTCCCGTGGGACGCCGGCCCCGACCACGAGGATTCGCGCTCCCGCGAAATTCCCCCGGCGCCTCATGCCGCCACTCTGCCGAGATTGAGGACGATCGCGCCGACACCGATGAGGGCGGCGCCCATGAGCTTCTGAGCGGTCAGGGACTCGCC
>CAZZKQ010000305.1:0-4908 GCA_964654875.1 uncultured Verrucomicrobiota bacterium
GCCGATTCCATGGCGATGCGGGCCTGTTCGAAGGCGGCCTCGGCGAGGACATCCTCCGCGCGTTCGCCGCGGAGCAGTCCGATGCCGCCGGGGTCGCTCAGCGTGAAGGGACGTCCCCGCCACTCGGCCTCGGCGGCGACGCGATCCCGCGTGACACCCGGCTGATCGTGCACGATGGCGATGCGACGACCGGCGATGCGGTTGAAGAGGGCTGATTTGCCAACGTTGGGTCGACCCACGATGGCGATGACGTCCTGCATGGGGCCACCCTGACCGAATGGCGGGCGCCCGGCAAAAGCCAATCGTGTCGGATCAGCGGACGAAGCCCTGTCCCTTCAGCCAGAACACGAGGTCCGCGGCCCACGGATGCGGGTCGGTGAACTCGGGCGGCTGGGTGGCCAGACCGATTCCGTGGCTTCCCTTCTGGTAGATATGCAGATCGAATGGCACGCCATTGCGCTCCAGGCCTGCGGCAAATTCCAGGGCGTTGCGCACCGGCACCGCCTGATCCTCCCACGTGTGCCAGATGAAGGTGGTCGGGGTTCCCGGCGACACCTGCTTCTCATTCGACAGCATCCGGATGTCCTCCGCCAAGGGGTGCTCCCCGAGGAGATTCTTCCGGGAACCCGCATGGCCGAAGGCCTCCATGGTGATGACCGGATAGCAGAGGATCCCGAGGTCGGGACGGGAGCTGAAGCGATCCACGGGATCGGCGGCCTTCGGATCGCCGGCGTCGAAGTGGGTGAGCAGGGTCGACGCAAGGTGTCCGCCGGCGCTGCTGCTCGTGACCCCGACGCGTTTGGGGTCGACCCCCTGCTCCGCGGCGTGGGCCCGCACCCAGCGGACCGATCGTGCGGCATCCTGGAGCATGATCGGGTGTCGATAGCCCTGGGAGCCGAGGCGATAGGTCACCACGAAACAGGCGATGCCCGAGCGGTTCAGAAACCGGGCGTAGTGGTCGCCCTCATGGTGGGCGAGCCCTCCATAGCCTCCCCCGGGAAAGATCACGATCGCTGCATTGGTGGCGGTCTCCCCGGCAGGAAGGTAGGGGGTGATCGTGGGCACATCCGTCGCCTTGTCTCCAAGGGCCCCGGGGGCCCCGGACGGCCAGAGCGGGATCGTGGCACCGGGATCGGCGAGGAGCGGCAGGGAGATCATCAGGGTGACGAGCGAACTCAGGACTCGGAGGTGTTTCATGGGCGTCCCGAAGCCTGCGTCGTCCCCGGACTCCGGGGCAAGTGCGCGGGTCGGGTCTGTGCGGGGGTCGGGTCCTGCGGGCCACCTTGGATGGAGGAACGGAACTACTCTGCAGGTCGGTGGAGGACGGAGGTGTCTGGTGACGGCGCTTCGGATCGGCTTTGGCCTCAGGGTTGCATCTCCGATTATCTTGTCCTGTCGACGACGAGGACCGGCTGCGGAACGTCGTGCGACGGAACAAAACCCTTCACTTCCGATCCTGGGAACCCCCAGATTGACCCGATGACCCCGTCTCTCGGCCGACCACGGACCGTCCATCCGGTTGTGAAGGGCCTGGCCTACCTCGGCATGGCTGGGGTCGTTCTCTGGATCGGGTTCAGCCCGACCGACCGGGATCCGGACACCGACCCACAAGCCGTGCTGGCGGCCGTCGACTCCTCGCTGGCGACCGCCAAGGCCACGATGGGACTGGTCGAGGAGAACAGCAGGCTCACCCGGTCGATCCTCGATACCAAGGGGAGCTTGGACCCGGACTCCCTTCGACGGATCCAGGAAACCCTGCGAACGAACCAGGAGGTCCTTGAACGACGGGTAGCCGAGCTGCGGCGAGAGCAGGAGGCGAGCGATCGGAAGACCGTCGGCAAGGCGCGCACCAAACTCTCCGCACTCCGGAAGCAGCGTTGGTTTGCCGCGATTGCAGGAGTGCTGTTCCTGCTCCTGGCCGGCCGGTCGTGGATGACCTGGCGTCAGGCCCCACGTCCTGCCTGAATGCGCGGCTGAACAGGGCCCGGGGTCGGGATCGGATCTCCACCCCGCTTCCCTGGCCCGTTGCCCTCCGACGGTCTCCCCACCCACACTCGGCCGATGCGCCAGACCGTTCTCGTCACCGGATCGTCCGGAAAACTCGGCCGCGCCGTCGTCTCCGAGCTGTTGCGACGTGGCCACAACGTCCGCGGGTTCGACCGTGTCGCCTCTCCTGCCCTGCCCACGACGCAGGTCGGCGACCTGGGCGACCGCGCGGCGCTCGACCGTGCCATGGGTGGTGTCGACTGCCTCGTGCATCTCGCTGCGACGCCCGACGACGCCGACTTCCTGACCGAGCTACTGCCGAACAATCTCGTCGGCCTCTACCAGGTGCTGGAGGCCGCCCGTGCCGCCGGGGTCCGTCGCCTGGTCCTCGCCAGCAGCGGACAGGTCAACTGGTGGCAGCAGATGGCCGGCGATCTCCCCGTCCTCGAGCACCAGCCGGTCAGTCCGAAGGGCTGGTACGCCGCGACCAAGATGTTCCTCGAGTCCATCGGACGCAGCTTCAGCGAGGTGCACGGGATGAGCGTGCTGGCCGTCCGGATCGGCTGGTGTCCGCGTCCCGACCAGGAGGCGGAGTTCCGCGACACCCCGTCGGCCCACGACGTCTACCTCAGTCCCGGGGATGCGGGCCGCTTCTTCGCCCACTGCGTCGAGGCCCCGGAGACCGTCCGTTTCCTGATCGTCAACGCCACGAGCCGTCCAGTGCGCGAGACCCGTCTCGATCTGACCGTGGCCCGACAGGTCCTGGGATTCGAGCCCCGCGACCGGTGGCCGGAGGGCATGTGACGGTCGGAGGCGGGGTTGGCGGCAGGGAGGCCGGATCGATTCCTGTCTGCGGACACCGTGTTCCGGCTCGCCCTCGCCCCGTGGGAAACGGTACCACTGTGCCGACACGACCGGCCTGCGGGGCCCGATCGGGCGCCTCGGCCCGAGCCGGGAGACGTCGCCGGTCCACTGCACGGTGAACCTCCCCAACCAGCTCACGCTCGGACGCTTCGTCCTGACCCTCCTGTTCCTTGGGGTGGTGTTCCTGCCCTTTCCGGGACACGAGACCGTGGCCCTGGTGCTCTTCAGCGCCGCCGGGATCACCGACTACCTCGACGGCCGCATCGCCCGGGAGCGGAACCTGATCACCCGATTCGGGACCCTGATGGATCCTCTGGCGGACAAGATCCTGACCTGCTCGGCGTTCATCGCGTTCGTGGGACAGGGCCTCGTTCCGGCCTGGATCGCCGTGATCATCGTGGCCCGGGAGCTGGCCATCACCGGGTTGCGGCTGCTCGCGGCGTCCAACCAGGTCGTCCTCGCGGCCGAGCGCTACGGCAAGCACAAGACCATCTCGCAGATCGTGACGATCATCCTGCTCCTGACCTGGCTCGCCGCCCCCGGATGGGGGCGGTTCGGGGACGGCCTGCTGGGCCTCTCCATCGCCGGTCGACCCGTCCTGCAGATGGCGGTGGTGGGTTCCCAATACCTCACCGTGCTCTTCACCCTCTACAGCGGCGCGGTCTACCTCTGGCGGAACCGGGCCCTCTACCTGCGGGACCTGTGAGCCGGAGCGATCCAGTCCGTGGCCCGACGGCCCGACGGTCCGCGATCGACGCCGGCATCCTGCTCCTTGCCGAGGGATTCGGTTCGGGACGGATTCCATTGGGGCCCGGCACCTGGGGCAGCCTCGTCGGGGTGCTGTGGCTGATCCTCCTTCTCCGGATGCCCGATCCCGTCTGGGCCGGAATCTCGGCCCTCGGTGCGATCGGCATCGCCATCCCCATCTGCTCCCGAGCGGAGCGGATCCTGGGCCGGGAGGATCCGGGGTCGGTGGTCCTCGACGAGATCGTTGCGATGCCCCTGACCTTCCTCGGCCCGCTCCTTGTCCTGGGCACCTGGCCCGCGGCATCGGGGGTCGCCGAACTCGCCCATCGGTTCTGGCCGGAGTGGATCGTCGGATTCCTGGCCTTCCGGGTGTTCGACATCGCCAAGCCCGGACCGATCCGGCGGATCCAGACTCTGCATTCCGGCTGGGGTGTGGTGGCCGACGACCTTCTGGCTGCGCTCGCCGCCGCCGTCGTCACCGCGATTCCCACCCTGCTGCACGCCCCGCGATGAGCCTCCGATCCACCCGCTACAGCGGGTGGAACCGGACCCGGGGTGGCTTCCCGGCGTTGACATCGACCGTGGCGACGGAACGGGGCTGGTTGAACCGCGGCCGACCGGCATATCCGGGATTCAGATACACCACATCGCGTCGGGTCTCGTGGAACGGCCGATGGGTGTGGCCGAAGACCACCACGCCCGGTCGGCTGTTGCGGAACCGTTCACCGATGCTGATGTCGGGATCGTCCAGGTCGACGATGTGGTGCACGAGCCAGGGGGTGCCGTCGAGTTGGACCACCTCGGTCAGCGGGAACTCGAGCCCCCAGTCGTTGTTCCCGAGAACCGCCGTCACCGGCGCAATGCCCTCCAGTTCCGCCACGATGCAGGGCGAGCCGATGTCGCCGGCGTGAAGGATCCGGTCCACCCCCTGGAAGAGGGCCAGCACCTGGGAATCAAGATGCCCGTGGGTGTCGGAGATCAGTCCCAGTCGCATGACCTGTCGGCTCGTTGGCAGGACGGGGTCGATACCTGCGCCCCGGGTCAGGCCGCGGCCTCGTCGGTCTCGGCGTCATCAACCGGTTCCTCGCCCTTCTCGATGGGCGATTCCGAGGACGACGTGAGCCGCCAGGTCCCGGCGAACAGGGCGGTGAACAGACCGCCGCTGAGCAGGGTGTTCCGGAAGAACTCCCAGGTCTGGGGATATCCCCCGGTGCCCTTGGTGAGGGCGATGATCCAGCCGGCGAGGTTCCGGGTGTATTCCGGGTTCCGGAACGGGTTGAACAGCCAGGCGGCGGTGTTGGAGACCAGGTA
>CAZZKQ010000306.1:0-4908 GCA_964654875.1 uncultured Verrucomicrobiota bacterium
ACCGGCTACGGGAGCATGCAGCCGGTGGAGAACACGCTGCGGATCGCGAAGGCCATGCGGCCGGAGCTCCGGCGGGTGGGACTCGTATGGAATGCGGCCGAGGCAAACTCCGTGGCCCAGACGTTGACGGGTCGGCGGGTCTGCCGGGATCTCGGCATCGAACTGGTCGAGGCCAATGCCGACAGCAGCACCGCCGCCATCGAGGCGGCGGCCTCGCTGTTCGCGCGCGGCATCGAGGCGCTGTGGATGAGCGGGGACATCACGGTGTCGACCGCCTCCGAGGCATTGATCGCGGCCGCCCGTCGGGCGGGCATCCCGGCCTTCACCTGCCTGCCACCGAATGTGCAGCTCGGGGCCCTGTTCGACCTGGGCGCCAACTACCGGGAGGTCGGACGCTCGGTGGGACAGCTGGCGGCTGATGTGTTGGATGGCCGCGATCCGGCGACGATCCCGGTCGAGAACTTCGTGCCCGAGACGTTCCTGGTGAACGAGACGGTGCTGCCGTCGCTGAAGAATCGGTGGTCGTTCCCGGCCGACGTCCGGGCGAAGGCCACAGGCTGGATCACGGCCACCTCCACCAACCTGCCGGTGCCCCGCACGATGCGGCGCGGGGTGCCCCGGGAGGCGTCCCCGAAGGCGGTGCCCGGACGCCAGTACCGGATCGGACTGGCCTACTTCGCACCCGAGGCCGGTGCGGAACTCTGCATGAAGGGGCTTTTCGACGGCCTCAGGGCCCTGGGCTATGAGGAAGGACGCAACCTCACCGTCCAGCGGACCCATGCGCAGGGGGAGATCGCCAACATCCCGGCCATCCTCCAGACGCTCGACGCCGCCGAGGTGGACCTGATCGTCCCGATGACGACACCGGTCATCTCGGGTGCCTGCTCGATGGTGAAGCACAGACCGGTCGTCCTCACCTACTGCTTCGATCCGCTGGCTGCGGGTGTGGGAACCTCGTTCACCAACCATCTGCCGTTCATGACCGGGGTCGGCTCGTTCCCGCCCGTGCCCGAATTGGTCGATGCCCTCCGGCGGACGCTTCCCGACATCTCGTTGATCGGCACCCTGTACAACGCCTCCGAGGCGAACTCGACGAAGGTGGTGGCCATTGCCCGTGGCCTCTTCAAGGCGAAGGGCATCGAACTCGCCGAGGTGACGGTGGGCACCTCGGCCGATGTCTTCCAGGCCGCCCAGGCGCTGGTGGCACGTGGGGTGAAGGCGATCTACGTCCCGGGAGACAACACGGTGCTCCAGGCATTCGAGGCTGTGGCGACGGTCGCCCACGAGGCACGGCTGCCGGTCTTCGTGGATGATCCCGACATGGCGCAGCGCGGGGCCACGGTCTGTGTGGGGCTCGGCTTCTATGCCCCGGGCTTTGCCGCTGCCACCCTGGTCGGCCGGGTCCTGAACGGCGACACGCCGGCAGGCATCCCCCTGGTGAACGTCTCGGACCCCGTGGTCTGGCTGGATCCCGCCAAGGCCGCGGCGCTGGGCATCCGTCTCCCGGAGGATCTGCTCAAGGCCTTCGCCGAATTCGAGGCGAGGAGGCAGTCGACGCGGTCGGCCCCTCCCTCCGTGCCCCCCACCGGCTCCAGATGACCCCATGGAAATCACCGCCCATCCCCTGAGCGACGGCCACGAACTGAGGCTGAACGGTCGTCTCGACGCCAACTGGGCCGACCTGGTCGACCAGACGATCGAGTCCGCGATCCGCTCCGGACACCATCACGTGACCCTCGAGTTCTCCCAGGTCAGCTATGTCAGCTCGGCCGGCATCCGGGTCCTGCTCAAGCACTACAAGCAGCTCAAGGCGGCGAGGGGACACCTCCGCGTGGTGCGTCCGACCGACTCCGTGTTCTCCGTGCTGAAACTGTCCGGGATCGCCTCGATGCTGGTTCAGGGACTCCAGAACGCCGTGGCTCCCGTGGTCGCGGCCGTCGCCACGGCCTCCACCCCGGAGCCCGACGTGACGCGCTGGACGAGGGAGGGCGTCGAGTTCGAGTCTCATGACCTCGGCCCGGTCGCCCCCCTGGAGGCGATCCTCCTGGGCAACCCGGCAGGCCTCGCCTCCGGACGCCTTCGGCCTTCCGACATCCAGTCGGTCCGATGCGGGATCGACACCCTGCTCGTGGGTCTGGGCGGGTTCGGGACCCAGGCGGCGGACGTGGTGGGGCGGTTGGGGGAATCGCTCGCGGTGGCTGGGACGGCGATCTCGCTGCCGACCGATGGCAGCAGTGTCCCGGACTACCAGACGTCCGAGGGCCAGCTGGTCCCGGAGATCCAGCTGCAGTACGGCATCGGGATGCGCGGCACCCCCTCCCGGCTCTTCCGCTTCGAGGCCGGGAAATCCGGTCGTGGTGTGGTCGGACTCTCCCAGGCGGTCGAGGCGATCCTCGACCACACCGGCTGGGCGGCGGCCGGCTTCGCGTTCCTCGCCGAGGGCGCCTGCGTCATCGGGGCCTCGCTCCAACGGGCACCCTCGGCGGATCAGGATCCCTTCGCGTTCCCCGGGGTCCGCGACTGGATCAGCTTCACCACCGAGCGCAGCGACGAGCGGCACGGACTGCTGATCGTCGGCGTGGCGACCCGGAATCCCTCGCAGGACGGAGCCGCGTGGTTCCGTCCGATCGGTCCGGGCACCCCCGCCCAGGGCCATTTCCATGCCGCCGTGTTCCCCTATCGTCCCTTGCCCAAGGGCCGCCTGGACCTCGTCGACACCGTCCAGGGCTGGGTCTCCGGCTCCGCCGCCCAGACGGTCCTGCATCTCATCGCGGACGAACGTCCGTTCGAGGGTGTGGGCCAGACGGACCTGATGCGCGGGGCCTGTTGGGCGGGCCCCATCGAGGGGATGGGACGCAGTCCGCGGAATTCCTGAACACACGCCATGAGCCTCCTGATCGGCGCCTCCACCATCGGCCTCATCCTCGCCCTCCTGGCGCTGGGGGTGTACCTGAGCTTCCGGATCTTCAACTTCCCCGACATCACCGTCGACGGCTCCCTGACGTTCGGTGCCTCCGTGACGGCGATCCTGCTGGTCCGCCACGTTCCTCCGGTCCTCGCGACCCTGGCGGGCTTCGGCGCCGGCTTCGTGGCCGGGGCCCTCACCGGGATCCTGCACACGAAGTTCAGGATCCATGGGCTTCTGAGCGGCATCCTTGTGATGACGGCGCTCTACTCGGTGAATCTCCACGTGATGGGCAAGAGCAACCTGCCACTCCTGAACGAGAAGACCCTCGCGACCGCGGCCGAGCACCTGGCCATGCGTCTCCGCGGTGGGGAACAGGATGTCGGCATCCTCGGCTGGTCCGTGGGCCTTCGTGACCTGTCGATGCTCCTCGGGGCCGTGGGGCTGGTCGGCGCCGTCGGCGGGATCCTCTACGCATTCTTCTGCACGGATCTCGGCACGGCGATGCGGGCGACCGGGGACAATCCCCAGATGATCCGGGCGCTCGGGGTGAGCGTGGACTTCATCCTCATCCTGGGCCTCGCCCTCTCGAATGGTCTCGTGGCCCTCGCCGGATCCCTACTCGCCCAGTACCAGGGCTTCGCCGACGTGCAGATGGGCATCGGCATGGTGGTCTGGGGACTGGCGAGCGTGATCATCGGCGAGGCGCTGGTCGGGACCCAGCGGTTCGGGTTCCTCATCACCGGGGCCGTCATGGGATCGGTGCTGTTCCGGCTGCTTGTCGCGATCGCCCTCCGCTGGGGTCTCAATCCCAACGACCTCAAGCTCATCACCGCGGTCTTCGTGTTCGTGGCCCTCGTCGCCCCCAATCTGGTGCGGCGCCTGAGAACACCGGTCCCCAAGCCCAACCCCGCCTGACATGCTCGACCTGGACCAGCTCCTGAAGACGTTCAACCCGGGCACCCCCAACGAGGTCCGGGCCCTGCGCGGGGTGTCGCTGCGGCTCGAGCGTGGCTCGTTCCTGATCATCATCGGCACCAACGGCTCGGGGAAATCGACCCTCCTGAACGCGGTGGCCGGGACGTTCCTGGTCGACACCGGACGCATCACCCTGGCGGGCCAGGACATCACCCGGTGGTCCGAACACCAACGCGCGCGCCTCGTGGGGCGTGTGTTCCAGAACCCCTTCAGCGGCACCGCCCCGACGATGAGCATCGCCGAGAATCTCGCCATGGCGGCGTTGCGGGGACGTCGGCGCGGCTTCGGCTGGGCCCTCAATGCGAGGCTCAAGGGGGAGATCCGGGACCGGATCCGGACCCTCAACATGGGACTCGAGGACCGGGTCGACAACGCGATCGGAAGTCTCTCCGGCGGGCAGCGTCAGGCGCTGACGCTCCTCATGGCCACCTGGCTCAAGCCCGAGCTGCTGCTGCTCGACGAGCATACGGCGGCCCTCGATCCGAAGAGCGCCGACCAGGTCATCCGGCTCACGCACGAGATCATCCAGAAGGATCGGCTCACCACGCTGATGGTCACCCACTCGATGCAGCAGGCGGTCAATCTGGGGGATCGCATCGTCATGATGCACCGCGGCCAGGTCCTCCATGACCTCCAGGGGGCGGAGCGGGCCCGGGTGCGTCCCGAGGACCTCCTCGCCCGGTTTGATCAGGTCCGACGTCGTGAACAGCTCGATCCGGCCGTCGCCGAGCTCCTGCAGCGCAGCTACGTGTGAGGTTCTCCGGAGGGTCCCCGCGGGTGGAGGACCCGGGCATGGCGAAGGGCAGGGTTGAGAGTGGGTGGCGGATGGTGTCTCCTTGGCCCGTTACCCATGACCTTCATTTCCCAAATCTCCCGACTCCTCGGAGTCGTCTCGCTCGTTGCCCTGGCCGGATCCCTGTGCGCGGATCCCATTCCCTCCGAGTACCGCATCGGTGGCTTCGCGATCGGATGCCAGGCCTACACCTTCAACCGGTTCACCGCCTTCGAGGCGATCGAGAAGACCG
>CAZZKQ010000307.1:0-4858 GCA_964654875.1 uncultured Verrucomicrobiota bacterium
CCCTGCTGAACCGGATGGGTGTGCCGACACGTTCCTGGGCTGACAGCACGGGGGCGCTCGCCGGTCTGGGCGATCCCGCCTAGAAGGCCTTGCCGACCCCGACCCCGGGCCAGACCTCGAACCCCACGTCGTGAACTATCCGGTCACCGAAATGACCCAGGCCCTGCTGGGGAGCTACCGTCGTCACGGGGGAATCAACCACCTGGACGGTGTGAACCTCCCGTCGCGGGCGCGCGTCGAGGACATCACCAGGGATCTGCTTCGACTCGTATTCCCGGGTTTCTTCGACGATCGGATCATCCATTCTTCGGAGCTGCCTGCCGAGACCGCTCTGCTGCTCGACTCGGTTGCGGGGCGTCTGGAGGACGAGCTCGACAAGGCCTTCCAGTCCTTCGGTGCGTCGGGTGAGAAGGCCAAGGATGCCCGCAGGGCGGCCCACTCCCTGGTGTCGGAGTTCCTGCGTCAGCTCCCCCAGGTCCGGGAGATGTTGCAGACCGATGTCGAGGCGGCCTTCCAAGGTGACCCTGCGGCCCGGAATCGTGAGGAGGTCATCCTGGCCTATCCCTTCATCGAGGCGATCACGGTCCACCGTCTTGCGCATGAGCTCCACGGACGGAATGCGCCCCTGTTGCCTCGCATCATGAGCGAGTGGGCCCATAGCCGGACGGGAATGGACATCCACCCCGGGGCGCGGATCGGTTCCCATTTCTTCGTCGATCACTGCACCGGCACGGTCATCGGAGAGACCGCCGAGATCGGCAATCATGTGAAGCTCTACCAGGGGGTGGGCCTGGTGGCCCGATCTCTCGCTGCGGGACAGGCGCTGAGGGGACGGAAGCGGCATCCAACCCTGGAGGATCGGGTGACGATCTATGCCAATGCCACCATTGTCGGGGGCGATACCGTCATCGGGGCCGGTTCCACCGTCGGGGCCAACGTGTTTCTCATGCACAGCATCCCCCCCGAGAGCCTTGTCCTGATGGAAGACATCAAGGTCCGGGTGATGCCGAAGCGGGAACGGTTGGCTGCTGTCGACTACCAGATCTGACCGGGTCCCCCGTCCGGAATCGACTCTGGACCCCGCGAGGCGATCCACCGTTTTCCGGCTTCAATCCCTCCGTGGCCGCCGTCATCGTCGGGTGGTGATTCCGCGCTATTCACGGCCCGAGATGCGGGCGATCTGGACCGATGAGAACAAGCTGAGGATCTGGCTGCAGATCGAGCTTCTGGCGAGCGAGGCCTTGGTGGATGAGGGCGTCGTCCCGGCTGCAGACCACTCGAAGCTCGAGGCGGGTGCGAAGCTCTGGTTCGACGATCTCAAGGGTCTGGTGGAACGACAGAAAGAGCTCGAGAAGACACTGAACCATGATGTCATCGGATTCACCACCGCGGTGACGGAGAAGATCAACGATCCCGCCTCCCGATGGCTCCATTTCGGTCTGACCTCCAGCGACATCGTCGACACCGCCTTCGGCGTGCAGCTCACACAGAGTGCCGACCTGCTGATTCGCGATGTGGAGGCGGTTCGTGAGGCGATCGCGGTCCGGGCCAAGGAGCATCAGTTCACCCCCTGCATCGGCAGGAGCCATGGCATCCATGCGGAGCCAACGACCTTCGGCCTAAAGCTGGCGCTCATGTATGACGAATTAGGCCGGGCCCTCCAGCGGTTGCGTCAGGCCCGGGCCTCGGTGGCCGTGGGCAAGCTGAGCGGGGCCGTGGGTACCAGTGCCCACCTGTCGAGCGCCGTGGAGTCCCGGGTCTGCGAGCGGCTTGGGTTGAAGCCGACACCCTTGGCGACCCAGGTCATCCAACGGGACATCCATGCCGAATTCATGAACGTCCTCGCACTCACCGGTGCGAGTCTCGAGCGGTGGGCCGTCGAGTTCCGACACCTTCAGCGAACCGAGGTCTTGGAGGCCGAGGAACCCTTCACCAAGGGTCAGAAGGGCAGCAGCGCCATGCCGCACAAGCGGAATCCCATCACGTGGGAACGGTTGACCGGTCTCGCCCGGGTGCTGCGCGGCAATGCGGTCGCGGCCCTTGAGAACGTGGCGCTGTGGCATGAGCGCGACATCAGCCATTCGAGCGTCGAGCGCATCATCTTCCCGGACTCCTGCACGCTCCTCGACTACATGCTGGGCCTGCTGCTTCGTCTGATGAACGGGCTCCTCGTGTATCCGGAGAACATGAAGAAGAACCTCGGTCTCAGCCTCGGCATGTGGAATTCCCAGACCGTGTTGCTGGCCCTGATCCGGAAGGGGCTGACCCGTGAACAGGCCTACGAGCTGGTCCAGCGCAATGCGATGAAGACCTGGGAGGTGAAGCATGCCGGTCGCGATGATGCGGACTTCCTCCGACAGCTGATCTCCGACGCCGAGGTGGCCCGCCACTTCCAGTCCGGGGAGCTGGAGCGCCTCTGCTCGCCCGACTTCCACTTCCGGGAGGTCCGCAACCGCTTCGCCGCGGTGGGGCTCGGCTAGGTTCGCCTTGTGGAGAGGCAACCCTCCACAGAGTCTGGAGTGAACGTCGCCGTGGACGAACGACCTGTTTTTCAGCAGCTTCTGTCACGGATCCCCCAGCGAGTATTCCAGCGGACTCCCGTCCAAATCGGATGAAACCGACACCGTCCAACGACTGGCCCATCCGAAAGCTGATGGGGCATCTCCTCCGATCCATCGGCCTTGGAGCTTTGGTGACCCGCGTCATCCTATCCCACGCGGGGGACCTTCCGTCCGCAGTCGACCGTCCGGTGGAATTCGAGCGCGACATCCGACCGATCCTCCAGGCCCGGTGTCTGGAGTGTCACGGAGCCGACAAGCAGCGCGGCGGACTTCGACTGGAGTCGCGCTCCTTTCTCCTCAAGGGCGGCGAGAACCATGGACCTGCCGTGGTGCCGGGAAAAGGTGCCGACAGTATCCTGCTCCGGGCGGTTTCCGGGCAGATTCCAGACCTCCAGATGCCGCCCAAGGGGGAGAGGCTGACACCGGGAGAGGTGTCGATGGTCCGGGCCTGGATCGATCAGGGAGCCGTCTGGCCGGGCGAGGAGGTGCACCAACACTGGGCACTCAGACCCGTGATCCAACCTGCGGTGCCAAGGGCCCCGGTCGACGGCCCGGAACCCTCCACGCCGGTCGATGCCTTTCTCCTCAGGTCCCTTGGTGAGGCCCGGTTGACGATGAATCCGCTGGCAGAACGCCGGGTTCTGATCCGGCGGATGTACCAGGTGGTCCTGGGACTGCCACCCGGCGACAGCGAGGTGGAGGCCTTCGTCCGGGATCCACGTCCCCGCGCGGTGGAACTGCTGGTGGACCGGATCCTTTCGAATCCGCGGTATGGCGAACGGTGGGGCCGTCATTGGCTCGATGTGGTTCGCTACGCCGATTCCAATGGGTTCGAGACCAACAGGGAGCGGAAGACAGCCTATCCCTACCGGGACTATGTCATCCGCTGTTTCAACGAGGATGTCTCGTACGACCGGTTTGTCCGCGAACAGATCGCCGGGGACGCCCTTGGAATGGATCTGGGCACGGGCTTTCTCGTCGCCGGGGCCTTCGACCTGGTGAAGAGCCCCGACATCAACCTGACGCTGATGCAGCGTCAGGACGAGCTGGCGGACATCATCAACACCACGGGTACGGCGTTCCTGGGGCTGACCCTTGGATGCGCCCGGTGTCATGACCACAAGTTCGACCCCGTCTCGCAGAAGGACTACTACGCCCTTCAGGCGGTGTTCGCTGGTGTTGGGTTTGGCGATCGCACCCTGCCAGTCTCCCTGACGCCGGAACAGGAGATGGAGCTGGTCCGCGTCCGGGACGAAGTGGCCTCGGCGCGCAAGGAGATCGACGCTCTGCGCGCCCGTCAGGAGAGGGCTGTATCCGCGAAGGCGACCCGAACTCCGGTCAGTGCCGAGCTCAACGTGGAGGAGTTCCCAGCCCAGGAGGTGATGGGGATTCGGTTCCAGATCCTGGCTTCGACCACGGGCAGCGAGCCCGGCATCGACGAGCTCGAGATCTTCGATACGCGGGGAACAAATGTCGCATTGGCTGGCCCTGGTGTGCGGGTCAGCGCCTCGGGGACCCTGCCTGGGTATGCCATCCACAAGCTCGAACACCTGAACGATGGGCATCCAGGCAACCAGCACAGCTGGATCTCCGACACACCGGGCAGGGGATGGGTGAAACTTGAGTTCTCCACCGCGCATAAGATCCAGCGCATCGTGTGGAGCCGGGATCGGGGCGGGCAGTTCAAGGATCGCATCGCCACGGACTACGTGATCGAGGGATCCCCGGGTGGCGATGAATGGAAGCCACTGGCCTCATCGGCCGACCGGAAACCTTTGGTCAATGAGGATCCCAACGCCTTCGTCACCCGGCTTTCTCCGGAGGATCAGGTCCGCGCCCGTGGCCTGCTGGAGGTCGTGCGGGGGGGGCAGGATCGGATCCGGCAGCTGACCTCCGGTCCATCGGTCTGGCTGGGGACATTCAGCCAGCCCACGAATGTCCACCGCCTCTATCGGGGGGAGCCGCTCCAGCCCCGGGAGGTCGTGGGTCCGGATGCCGTCGCCGTCCTGGGCGGCCTCGGGTTGCAGGCGGATTCCCCTGAGCGGGAGCGACGGCTCCGCTTGGCGGAGTGGCTGACGCGTCCTGGTAACCCCCTGGTCGCCCGGGTCCTCGTCAACCGTGTGTGGCACTACCTGTTCGGAACCGGGCTGGTGGATACCCCGAGCGACTTCGGTGCGAATGGGGGACGACCCACCCACCCGGAACTCCTCGACTGGCTGGCGGATGACTTCGTCCGCAACGGCTGGTCGATCAAGCGGCTCCAGCGGCAGATTCTCCTGAGCAGGGCGTTCCAGCAG
>CAZZKQ010000308.1:0-4847 GCA_964654875.1 uncultured Verrucomicrobiota bacterium
CGCAGGCGACCGGCTCCGATTTGGGTTTTGAGATCGAACCCGGGACGGGGCATCGTCCGAACCTCTTCTCACACCATGGCGAAGCGCACTCTCCTCATCGGCATCGATTCCGGCACGCAATCCACCAAGGCCCTCGTCGTCGAGGCCGCCTCGGGCAGGGTCCTGGGGGAGGGCAGTGCCCGGTACGGCCTGATCCCGAACCTTCCCGCCGGGGCCAAGGAGCAGCATCCGGACGTCTGGGTCCGTGCCCTCGTCCGATCCGTCCGTGAGGCCTTGAAAGCGGCCAAGGCCTCGGCCTCGGAGGTGGTCGGGATCGGAGTCAGTGGGCAGCAGCACGGGTTCGTCCCGTTGGACGCCTCGGGCCAGGTCATCCGCCCGGCCAAGCTGTGGTGTGACACGACCACCACCGCCGAATGTGCCGAGATCACGTCCGCCCTCGGTGGGCCCAAGGCGACCGTGAAGGCGCTGGGCAACGCCGTGGTGCCCGGGTTCACGGCCGGAAAGATCCTCTGGCTGAAGCGTCACGAGCCCAGGAATTTCGCCCGTCTGGCGACGGTCCTGCTGCCGCACGACTACCTCAACTTCTGGCTCACCGGCGAACGGTTCATGGAGTACGGCGACGCCTCGGGCACCGCCCTCATGGACGTCCGCAGGCGGCGCTGGTGTGAGACGGCGGTCCGGGCCATCGATGCCGACCTCCTCGGCAAGCTGCCACCGATCTCGTCGAGCGACCGTCCCGCAGGCGCCCTCACCGCTTCGGCGGCGCGTCAGCTGGGGCTCGCTGCCGGCATCGTCGTGAGCGCCGGCGGCGGCGACAACATGATGGGCGCCATCGGCACAGGAAACACCCGGGAGGGTGTGGTCACGGCCAGCCTCGGCACCAGCGGCACCATCTATGCCTGCGCCTCGAAGCCGGTCGTGGACCCGCAGGGCGAGATCGCCGCGTTCTGCGACTCGGCCAACCAGTGGCTCCCGCTGCTGTGCACGATGAACGTGACGGTGGCGACCGAGATGGTCCGCAACGACTTCGGACTCGACCATGCGGCCTTCGAGAAGTCGGCGTCGAAGGCCCCGATCGGTTCCGACGGACTCCTGCTCCTGCCGTATCTGGAGGGCGAGCGCACGCCCAACGTTCCGGAGGGTACCGGTGTCTTCCTGGGGGTGCGCCCCAGGACCTTCACCGCGGCCCACTTTGCCCGGGCGACGATGGAGGGCGTGACGCTGGGGATGAACTACGGCCTCCGGCGTCTGGCCCAGCTCGGGGTGAAGGCCACCCAGGTCCGGGCCACGGGCGGCGGGGCGCGTTCCCGGCTGTGGCGACAGATCATGGCCGACTGCTTCCAGGCCGAGGTGGTGACCCTGCAGGTTGCCGAGGGGGCCGCCTTCGGTGCGGCGCTCCAGGCGCTCTGGTGCTGGCGCCTGCAGAAGGGCGAGACCGTGGCGCTGTCGGATCTCACCGACCGTTTCGTCCGGCTCAATCGTTCCGAGACCGCCACTCCGAGCCCCGACGCCGGGCGTCGCTATGCGGAGCTCCAGGCGCTCCAGGACGAGGTTGGCCGCGCCCTCCGCCCTGCATTTGGTCTGCATCGCAGGGTCATTGGTGGCGCCGGTTGAGGTGGCCTTCGGGGAATCCTGATTGGACTAGGCCTCGAACCGATAGCCGACCTGGGGAACCGTCTGGATGAAGCGGGGGCGGTGCGGCTTGTCCTCGATCTTTCCGCGGAGCGTGGTCACGGCGCGGTCGACACTCCGGTCGGCCACCACGATCCCGCCACCCCAGACGGCGTCCAGGATCTGGTCCCGGGTGAGGGCGCGTCCCTGGTTCCGCACAAAGTACTCGAGCAGACCGTATTCCTTGGGTGTGAGGTCCACCGGCCGGCCGGACCTGGACAGGCGCTTCGAGGCGCGGTCGAGCTCCCAGTCCCCGAATGTGACCCGGTCGGGCAGGGCCTTGCGACGTCGACGCAGGAATCCGGCCGCCCTGGCCAGCAGTTCATGGATGCTGAACGGCTTGGTCACATAGTCGTCAGCCCCCAGGTTGAGCCCCTGGATCACCTGGTCCTCCTGGCCGAGGGCGGTGATCATGAGGATGGGCATGTCGTGATCCTCGGCCCGCAGCGTCTTGCAGATCTCGTAGCCGGACCGGCCCGGCAGCATGAGGTCCAGCAGGATGAGGTCCGGGCGGAGGGACCGGGCGAGGTCGAGGCCCAGATGCCCCTCCACGGCGGTCCGGACCGCGTAGCCGGCCCGCTCGAAGTTGTCGCGCAGGCCGAAGAGGATGGCGGGGTCGTCCTCGATGATGAGGACCGTCTCCTGTCTCAGGGGTGTCGGGGTGTCCACGGTCTCAGGGGTGGGATGGGGTGATGGGGATGAGGATGGCAAACCGGCTGCCGTGTCCGGGCGTGCTGTCGACCTCGATGCGGCCGCGGTGGGCCTCGACGATGGACTTGACGATGTGGAGTCCGAGTCCGACCCCGGCCGAACCCTGTCCCGAGCCCTGGACCCGGTAGAACCGTTCGAAGATGCGTTCCCGATGTTCCGGGGTGAATCCGCAGCCGTTGTCCACGACCGCGAAGCAGATGTCGCCGTTCTGTCGCGTCGTGGTGAGGAGGATGCGTTTCTCGGGACCGGAGTACTTGAAGGCGTTCTCGAGCAGGTTGATGAGGGCGGTGGACAGGGACGGGACGTCGGCCTCGATCGGTGGGAGGTCGGGCGAGGTCTCGATGCGGAAGTCGCATCCGGGAACCGAGAAGCGGGTTCGGACGCTGCCGACCGCCGCCTCGGCAATCTCCTCGGGGGCGACGGTCTGGAAGTCGTAGGTCATGCGGCCACGTTCGATCCTCGAGAAGGTCAGGAAGTCGTCGACCAGCCGGCTCAGCCTCTGGTTCTCCCGGGCGATGATCCCGAGGTACTGACGGGTCCTCTCAGGGTCCGGATTCGGATCCCCGGCGAGGGAATCCACCAGCATGCGGACGGAGGTGAGCGGGGTTCGGAGCTCGTGGGACACCAGCGAGAGGAAGTCGTGTCGGACCTGTGTGGAGCGGGCCTGTTGGAGGAACCGTCGGACCGCGAGTCCGCCGAGAACGCTCCCGAGCAGGATGGCGCACACGGCGGTCAGGAGGTGGAGGAGGGCCTGGCGTCGGATGGCCTGCTGGATCTCGAGATCGGCCTGTGTCCCGTCGAGACGCAGCTCCCATCCAGGCCAGGCCTCCCCGATGGGTGCCTGGAGGCCGTTGCGGTCGGGGCTCCCTTCCGGGATCCGTTCCAGGGCGACGGTGTAGCCCTGGGGTGCGAGGGACCGCTGTGCCAGGGGCTCCAGGAGCTGTCGGAGACGCTCCTCCCGGAAGAGCCACACAGCGGTCCCCTCCGGCGACCGGAGCATCCAGACCGACTCCATGTCCCGGGCCCTCTCGAGGATGCCCGGGATCTCCGGTCGTCGGAACGAGATCGCTGCGGCCAGCCCGAGCCGCTCCGCGTCCTCGGCGGAGGGGGTGCCGTTGATCCCGACCGAGCGCAGACGGTCCCGGAGGAAGAGGCGCTGCCCCGCAGGCATCAGCGGATCGGAATAGTCGCGGACATGCCGGTCGAGCGAGTCGAGGGTGCTCCGGTATTCCGGGTGCCCGGGATCCATCATGGAAAGCGCGGCCCATTCGAGGCTGGGCACGATGAGTCGTCCGCTGAGCGTCCGGGCTGCCCCAAGCTTCTGGGTCTCGAGGACCCTCAGCGTCTGGACATAACCCTCAGCCGGCGCGTTGGTGGTGACCTCCTCCCAGAGCGCCATCAGCTGTTTCAAGGCGGCATCGTCCTCTGGGCGCGACGCGGAGATCGCCCACACCGGAGCCGGGTACAGGGGCCGCCCCTGCTCGTCGAGGATCAGGACACTGTCGGCCTTGCCGGATTCGAGAAGTGCCAGAAATCGGCTGCCGATGCCCGTTGGGGTGTTCGTCGCCTCCTCCGGGGTCGGGCCGGCGAGCGCTCGGATCCGGTTCGCGATCTCGAGGCTGGCGGCCTGGAGCTGGAGCCGATGGAGCCGATCGTAGTCGACCCTGAGGTTGCGCGACTCCCGATCCAGGATCTGTCGGGTCGACCACATCAGGGCCACCGCGGGCAGGGCCACCGCGAGGACCAGGATCCCGAGCGTGAGGATCAGCTCGTTCCGCGGGCTCAGCCGGATTCTGGAGGCCAGCGATGGCATGGTTCAGCGGGACGGGCCCCCCGCTGGGAGCACATCGGTCCGAGGTGTCGGGGTGGCCCTCTCAGAACTCATAGGTCTGGAGGATCTTCCGGGCCCGTTCGGACTGGCCGGCGTCCAGGGCCGATCGGGCGGCCTCGAAATCCGCACGCCACTGCGCGAGGCGCTGTCGGGACGGGAGGTCGGTCACGGACGGCAGCAGGGCCTGGATCTGGTCGATGGACCAGGCCAGCGACGGGGTGGCCGGGGCCTCGGGTTTGGGATCGTCCAGCCGCTCGAGCGTGGCTTCGACGCCGGTCAGGATCCGCACGAGCTCCGGCCGGAGGTCCTCCGGAGCGGTCGTCAACCCCGGCACCTGGAGCCGATAGGCTCCATAGGCACGGTCCAACGCCCGGTCGGTGCGACGCAGCTGGGCGCGGGCCTCGACGAACCGCCCCTGTCGGGCCAAGGCCTCGACCAGCGTCACGGCGTTCGCCAGGAAGCGGGCGTATTGGCGGGCCGAGGAGTCCTCGACCCGTTCACCCATCCGGCTGGCGAACCGGCGGAGGGGTTCGGCCTCGGTCCCCATCCCCGGCACATCGCCCCGCTGCAGCGCCCGTGCGAAGGCATCGCGTCGTCCGACGATCCAGGCGCTGAAATCCTCCGGTTCGAAGAG
>CAZZKQ010000309.1:0-4840 GCA_964654875.1 uncultured Verrucomicrobiota bacterium
CCGCCAGAAGGGCCAGCCGCCCCACATCGTCAACGCGGTGGCGTCCCATCACGACGAGGTGCCGCACGAGACCCTGCTGGGCATCCTCGTCTCGGCGGCCGATGCCATCAGCGCGAGCCGACCCGGGAGCCGGAGCGAGTCGATGACGACCTACCTGCAGCGGCTGGAGAACCTCGAGCGGATCGCCACGGGGTTCGCCGGGGTCGAGAAGGCCTACGCCGTCCAGGCCGGTCGGGAACTGCGCGTGATGGTGAAGCCGGAAGAGCTCGACGACGCGGCCTCCTACCAGCTCGCCCGGCAGATCGCCCACAAGATCGAGGAGGATCTCCTGTATCCGGGACAGATCCGGATCACCGTCGTGCGGGAGACACGCTGCGTGGAGTTCGCGAAGTGACCCCCGAAAGGGTCGGACCGGAAACCGGCCCTACCCCGGGCCGGGGCTCAGGCCTTGATGTCCCCGGGCTCGCCCCCCCGGAGCAGTTTCCGGTAGGTGGCCAGGGCCAGGAGCGGCCACGAGTTCCGGTACATGTCGTACTTGAGATAGAACACCTTCGGGAACCCCGTCCCGGTGACCTCCTCCTCGGTCCAGGACCCCTCCTCGTTCTGGGTCCGGACGAGGTAGTCGATGCCCCGTTGTAGGGCCGCGCAGTTGGGATCCCCGAACGCACAGAGCCCCATGACGGCCCAGGCCGTCTGGGAGGCGGTGCTCGGGCCGCTGCCCTTGAAGATCGGATCGTCGTAGGTGTTGCATCGCTCGCCCCAGCCGCCGTCGGGCTGCTGGACCCCCAGCAGCCAGCTGCGCGCCTTCTGGAGCCACGGCTGGTTCATGTCGACCTTCAACGCCCGCACACCACGCAGAACCTGCCAGGTTCCATAGATGTAGTTCACCCCCCAGCGACCGAACCAGGACCCGTCGGCCTCCTGGGTGTTGATCAGGAAGCGCATCGCCTCCTTCACCTGCGGGTGGTCGAGCGTGTAGCCCTCATACCCCATGAGCTCGAGGATGCGCGCCGTGATGTCGGCACACTCCGGATCCAGCATCGCATTGTGGTCGGCGAACGGCACCTTCTCGAGGATCGAATTGGTGCAGTCCTTGTCGAACGCCGCCCAGCCGCCGTCCCGACACTGGAAGGTCAGCATCCATTTGAGCCCCCGGGCGAAGCACTCGTCGCGGCGCGCGCGGTCATCGGTCGGGATTCCCCGCAACGCCAGCAGCACCATCGCGGTGTCGTCGACGTCCGGGTTCCACTTGTTCGCGAACTCGAAGACCCAGCCGGAGGGCTCCACGTCGGCGGGATTCTTGTGCTGCCAGTCCCCCCGGAACCGGATCTCGAGATCCATCATCCAGCTGGCCGCCCGCTTGAGCTTGGGGTGGTCCGCCGGGACACCGGACTCACGCAGGCAGATCTCGACGATTGCGGTGTCCCAGACCGGGGAGAGGCACGGCTCCATCCGGACCGAGTCCGGCTCGTGGTGCATGTGCTTGAGCAGCTCGCCGTGGGCCCGGACGACTTCCGGATGGTCGTCCGGATAGCCCAGCGCCTTCATCGCGATGATCGAGTTGATAATGCCCGGGAAGATGGCGGCGAGACCGTCGCTGCCCTCGAAACGCTCGAGCATCCACTGCTCGGCCTTCTTCAACGCACGCTTCCGGAACGGATGCAGCCCGTGGCGCGCAAACCACTCCGCCAGCTTGTGGAGACGGTCCAGCCAGAGGAACGCGTTGCGCAGGCTGAAGTCGAAGTACCGGGGACGCAGCGCCTCGTTGAGCTCCCACTTCCCGTTCGGATAGAGCTCGTCGAGCGTCACCCCCACCGCCAGGGGCCGGGTCGGCCGGAAATGGTTGATGATCGCGAGGGGGACGAGCATGGCACGGGACCAGTTGCTCATGTCCCAGAAGTTCACATGGAACCACTTGCCGATCAGGAGGACCTCGGACGGGATCGTCGGAACGTGGTTCCAGCCCACAAGGCCGATCAGCGCGAGATAGAGCTTCGAGAACGTGTTCATCCTCGGCACACCGCCGAGGGAGAAGGCCATCTCCCGGGCCTTCAGCATGCGGGGATCCGTCGCCGGCAGGCCCGCGAGCTTGAGGGCGAGGTAGGCCTTGATCGTGGCGTTCACCTCCGCCGGACCGTTCGGATAGATGTTCCAGCCGCCGTCGGACAGCTGTTTGCCGAGGATGTGGTTGACCGCACGGCGTTCCCACTCGCGATCCACGCGCCCCCACCAATGGTAGAAGACCACGAGGTCCGCGATCAGCGTGACATCGACGAGGAGCTCCCCGATCCAGTAACCCTCGGGCTTCTGCTCGGACAGCAGAAAGGCCTGGGACCGGGTGATGGACTGGTCCAATCCCGGTACCGTGCTGTTGTTGGAATCGTTTCCTCCTTGGGTGGACGGGGACCCGACCACCGCGGACTGCGGCGCTGCCGACATGCGGCTTGAGGATGGGAACGAAGGCCCTGGAGTAAAGAGGATGTTTTGATCCGCCCATGCGTCCCGCGGGTCCCCTTCGAGCTCCTGCCCTGCCGCGACACGCAAGGATGTGGTGCCCCGTCAGTTTGCGATTGCCGTCCCGGCTGCGCCGCATACGTTCGCGCCGCGTTTGGCCGATGGTGTAAAGGTAGCACAGGGGTCTTTGGAGCCCTTAGTCATGGTTCGAATCCATGTCGGCCAGCCAGATCTGTTGCACTAGGAGGACGGTTTCCCCGGGTGGAACAACCGTCGGACGGATCCGAGGACCCAACGCACCGGTCTGAGCACCCTCCTGAACCATCGGGCGTTGGCCTCCTTCCGGTGCTCCTTTCGGAGCCTCACCTCATAGTGGGGATCGGAGAATGGTCGTGAAGGCGCGATCCCCGCCTTCGCCAGGGTTCGATGATGCTCCCGCAATGACTTCGTGATCGGCACTCCGGACTCATGGCGGTTGAACCGGTATTCCACCGACGAAGGAAAACCGAAACGCTCGAGGATGGATCGATACTCACCTAGGAACGCCCGGAAATCCCCGTAGGAATCGATCTCATCCGATCGGATTCCCAGGTTGAAGGACGTCTCGAGTGGATTGAACTGGGTGAAATGGAACAGCTTCAGAGGTTCACCCCCGAGAAGCCATTGCCCGTCCCTTCGCGTGATTTTCCTGCCGTGAAAATTGAAGTGTCCCACATTCACACAGGGATCAGAGCAGATGCGGACCTCCTTGAAGAATGCCGGCACCAGATCGAGATACTTCTGATCGACAAAAATCCCGCGTGACAGATGGACGACGCAGCCGAACTGCAGCTTCGAACACCACCAATCGATGAATTCGACACTCGATTCCAAGGCTCCAACACCCACAACTCCGGCATTGAAAACGCCCGTGTACAACAGCTGATCCGAATCATGATCCCTGTCCGCCGGAGAGTACTCCCTGGAGGAGTGGGGTGTCAGGAGAACGCCGCACGTGTCCAGCGCGTCGAATACGGACGAAATCCTCGAATAGAGAAGCGTATCGGAGTCCAGGTACAGGATCCTGCGAAACCCTTGATCCTTGCGGAGATGCCGGATCAAAAACGATTTGAGCGCGTTGCACGCCTCGAATGCCGAGTACTGGAAGAGGAAGCCCTCGGGATCGATTCCAGACAGCGATGCGAGAAGGACCGTCTGAAAGGCCTCTTCCACCTGGGGTTCCGGATCGCTGTCGACCACCAGGACGAAACGGTCCACCTCGGGGTGGAAACGTGCGACCGAGTGCATGAGTGCCCGCGCGTAGGGCAGATGGGACCTTGTGACCACGGTGCAGACGGCCGCACGGGAATCAGAGGGTGCGAGGGACGAACTCATGGCTTCAGGGGTTGCCGACCTGGAATCAGCTCCCCTTGGTCGAGAGACGTTCCCTCGCCGCTTCCAGGACGGAGGACACGCTGATGTGGTTGATGTCCTGCGGATCCGACAGGATCCGCGCGTTCTTTGGGTCCGCAAAGAAGCCTGTGAACGGCATGCGGTTGGAGAACTCCAGATATTTCCCAAGGATCAGAACACCCGGGGTCTGGACGGCGTTGGCTAGATGGGCGGGTCCGCTGTCCACGCCGATGAAGAGGGCCGATCGGCGGATGACTTCGGCGGACTCGATCAATGAGAGCTGTCCACAAAGCGACAGGTAGTGGCCCGGAACGTTTTCCAGACGCGGATGCGAGCCGATTTCAACAACCAAGTACTCCGTTGAGAGTTCTCGAACCAATTCCTCCCAGGATGCCGCCGGCCAATTCCGATTTTCCTGGCTGGCCACGCAATGGATGGAGATCAGTTTCTTCGGCAAGCCAAGCCGATCGACGGCGGCAATGACCCGACTCGGGATTACCAATCGTGGTTGCCCTCCAAGCTTTGGAAGACCGGCACTCAAGGAAAAAGCCTCCAAGAGCGTACCGTGATTATAGTAGTTGGAGGGAGTGATGTGATCGAAGCCGGGTGGTTTCTCAATGAAGGAGTTGCACACATGGCAACTCCGTCCATGGAGATGGAGATTGATGGTACGATGGTGCAATCCCAATTGATTGACGAGCTTGAACTCATGGATGCAATTCGTGACCAAGACCGCATCAACGCTTGCGCTGCTCAAAACGAGTTCCCGGTAGGGTTTGCGAACGGTCCAAACCACGTAGCAGTCCGGGTCCTGGGATTTTGCAAAATCCGCGACGGGCAGGCAGGCAACAATGTCGCCCATGGATTCAATCAGATTGATGACAACGATCTTCCTCCTGCCGATCAAAGACTGGAAAACGTAAATCCAGGCAAGCGTGAGCAACGACTTTGCCACGGATTGGAAAACAAGTATGCGATGAGCAATTTTCCGAAT
>CAZZKQ010000310.1:0-4839 GCA_964654875.1 uncultured Verrucomicrobiota bacterium
CCGCAGAGCACTGCAGAACCCACCGGGGCAGGATCTCCGGTCCTCAGCGTCTTGGCGGTTCGCCCACCAGCGGCTGGGTGCTCCTCAGGTAGGCGAACAGGTCCCGGACCTCCTGGTCCTTGAAGCCATCCAAAAGTCCCTCCGGCATCAGCGAGGCCGCCGGACGATCCTGCTCGAGCACCTCCGTGACCGGCACCGCGACGGTCTGGTTGTCGAGGGTGCGCAACACCAGGGTCTGGTCGTCCTTCTCCACGAGAAATCCCGAGAGAAGACGCCCGTCGCGGGTCTCCAGGTGGATCTGCTCGTAGCCCTCCCGGATCTCCGCCCCGGGGTTCACGATCGACAGCAGCATCGAGTCGAGGTCCGACCGTTCATACACTGTCAGGTCGGGCCCGACCTGGCCGCCCTGACCGAAGAGCCGGTGGCAGCCGGCGCAGGTGTTCTGGAACAGGGTGCGTCCGTTGTAGGGATCCCCGGACCCGGCCCTCACGATCGCGGCCCGTTTCCGGATCAGATCCTCCATCTCGCGGGTGGTTGGCGTCCGGGTCTCCGGCCACAGCGCGGCCACCTTCGCCCGAAGTTCTGGGTCGTCGTGCTGACGCAGCCGGCGGACCGTTCCCAGGGAGATCGAGTCGGCTTTCACCTGGGAGGGTGCCGCGCCAGCGGGGCGGGGCTGGAGGGCGTCCACGAGGGTCCGGCTCCAGGTGGCACGGCTCGACAACACCGTCTGGGCGGTGGTCCGGGCCGCGGGTCCGAGTGCCGGCCAGGCGCCGAGGATGATTCCGGCGATGGACGGGTCCTCGTGTGGCTGCAGCGCCATCAACGCCGCCTGACGCAGGGCGTCGTCCTTGGCGGCGCCCCGATAGGCCCGTGCCAGGGCGGGGACGGCCCCCGGGACCGACACCTCGCTCAGCACGCCGAGGAATTCGAGCCGCTCCGGGCGCGGCGCCGATTCGTCGGCCACCGTGGCCAGGGCACGTCGGATCGCCGCCGGATCCCCACGACGCACCGCGAAGGCCGGTGAGCCCACGCCGTGGCGCGCCATGGCGTGGACCAGATCGTCGGGCAGACCCGCGAGCGGACGTCCCTTGAAGGCCGCCTCGAAGCCCTGCATGAGGCGACGGCTCGAGTCCACCGAAGGTGAGTTCTGGAACAGGGCGGCACAGAGCAGGAGTTCCCGACGGGACCCCGCCTGGGCCCAGCGTCGGGCCGTGCGGTCGAGCAGGTGGCGCTGGACCATGGGTCGGCTCCAGAACGTCGGATCGGAATACAGGCGCAGCACCGTCTCCGGGTCCGAGGTGCAGAGCGTTTCCAGGACCCACCAGAGGAGGAGGGGCTGGCGGTTGTCGTCGACATCCTCGTCGCGTCCACAGAGCGCACGGAGGATCTCCGCGGCATCGGCGCCAGGCAGGCGACGCGCCGTGCAGGCCAGCTGGTTGCGTACTTCCAGATCCGGATCCCCCGCCGCAAGGGTCGTGAGTCGGCGGACCAGCACCGGCGACGCGGAGCGGGTGTCGCCAAGACGACGGACGGTCCAGAGTCGGACCTGCGGCTCGGGATGGGACAGTGCCCGAAGCGCCTCGGCCTCAGTGTCGCCCCCCTCGAGCACGAGGGCCCAGAGGAGATCCACGGCCCGTGGACCCCGGGCTGCCGCCAGGGCCTTGGACAGATCCGGGATCCGGGATGGGTCCGGTCGGTCGGCGATCAACCGCAATGCGGTCTGGCGCACCCATCGGTTGGTGTGGGACAGACGCTGGATCAGGTCGGCGTGCGACAGCGTGGCGAGGGTCTCGGGACGGACCCGGGGGCCTGCCTTGGAGCGCATTCGGTAGATGCGGCCGTTCGAGACATCGATCTGCCCCTCGTGGTTCCGGTAGTGGTTCACCTGCCGGTCGTACCAGTCGCAGACATAGACGGCACCGTCGGGTCCCACCTTGATGTCGACCGGACGGAACCAGCGGTCGTCGCTGACGACCGGCCGCGCCACATCGAGGGTCTTGAAGGAGGATCGGTCGGGAAGCACATCGCTCTCCACGATGCGCCCCTGGAGCGGTTCCACGCCGAGGAGACGACCGGTGTAGCGCGCCGGCAGGGCGCCGTGGTCGTAGATCACGAAGTTGTGGGTGAACCGCGGCTCGCTGGCCATCGGCATCGCCGGGAAGTAGCCGAACGCGTAGGGGTTCGACAGCGGACCGTGCTTCTCGAAGCCCTTCTGGAGGTAGGCACCCTGCTGGTAGTGGAATCCCCGGGTGTCGCCCCCGTTGTGGCCGGAGAAGACGCGTCCCGCGCTGTCGAACTCGCATCCGAAGGCGTTTCCACCGCCCTCCGAGAAGACCTCGTAGACCCGGCGCCCCGGATGATAGCGCCAGATGTTCTGTCCCTGCGAATACAGTGGCTTGGCGTTGAGCGGTCGACCATCTGGTCCACTCACAAGGATGTTCGCCGTCACGGTGCTGCCCTGCGCGCCGTAGAGCCAACCGTCGGGCCCCCAGCGCAGGGAATTGGCCACGCTGTGCGTGTCCTCCAGCCCGAAGCCCGAAAGCCGGACCTCGGGATCACCATCGGGGACGTCATCCCCGTTGGCGTCGGGATAGAACAGGAGGTAGGGCGGGTTGAGGACCCAGACACCCCCGTGCCCGCGCTCGACGGCCGTGGCGATGTTGAGTCCGTCCACGAACACCCTGTGGCGCTCGAAGGTCCCGTCGCCGTCGGCATCCTCGTGGATGCTGATGCGGTCGGCACCCCGCACATGGTGTGGCGGCGGACGTGGCACGGAGTCATAGACCGCCCGCCAGACGCTGTCGCGGCTGACGAGGGTCAGTCCGGCAGGGGCGGGATACTGGCGGTATTCGACCACCCACATGCGGCCGAGCTCGTCGAAGTTCAGGAACACCGGCTGCGAGATCTCGGGTTCGGAGAGGACCTGCTCCCAGACGAGGTCGTCGGCGACCTGGAACCGTCGGGCCGCCTCGGCGGGCGGCAGGGGCTTGTCGGCGGTCTCCTGGGGACGGTCGGACGACAGGGCGGTCGGCGGGGTCGGCGCAGCCACCGGAGGCGGCGCGGCCGGTGGGATCCGGGACACGGAGGGTTGCAGGAGCGGTGTCGTCGGTCCCGTCGCCGTCTCGGGGCGCGACCACGACGGATCATCCCCGACCCTGAATCCCCAGTCGCCCTTGAGATCCAATTGGTCCTCGCCCCGACGCAGCACCGGGGCGGAACCCTTGAAGCCACCCCGACCGTCGTGGTCGTACACGCGGATCGCGACCAGCAGACCGGTGGAGGACCCGGTCAGTCGACCCGGCACCTCGTAGGTTCCCTGCAGGTTGTATCCGTTCGCATAGCGCGGCGGGAACGCACCGGCGCCGCCGACGCGCTGTCCTTCGACAAATGCCTCGTGGGCGTTGTCGACATCCCCGATCCGGAGCTGGAGATCCTGTCCGCGCCACGACTCCGGCAGCTGGACCCGGCATCGGTACCAGGCGAGTCCGTCCAGTCCCGAAAGAGCCCCGCCGGAGTTCTCCTCCCAGGTCCCGGGGACCTTCATCCGACGCCACTGGCCGGCGTAGTCGACGGAGGCCGGGACCGGAGCCGACGGTGGGATGGGATCCTGGAGGCACCACAGGATGCCGTTGAGGAGGAGTCGGCGGAATGAGGGGCTCGCGAAGTCGTCGGGATTGCCCAGAGAGGTGTAGAACGCCCGGCGGTTGTGCGCGGCGGAGGTCCAGGCCACCGGTTCGATCTCCGTCCGACCCTCGACCTGCCCGCGCAGCAGCGGGGTGATGTCGGGGGAACGGTCGACGATCCGGTACAGGTGGGAGGTGACGAGCGCGGGGGCCGTGGTGACCCCGGTCAGGACGGGGTTCCCGGCGGCCTCCGGGACGCCCTCGATGCGGGTGTGCGGCGCCGTCGGAGGCTTGTTGTTGTAGTGGCCACTGTAGCGGGCCCCGAAGGCGTCGACATCAAAGGTCGGCCACGTCGCGGTGTCGGGTCCGTTCGCCTGCGTGTCGAAGGCATGGCTGGCGGTGCGGAGGCCGACGATGGGTTTTCCGGCGGCGAGGTGCGCCTTCAGGAGCGCCACCAGCTCCCTGGGCGGGGCGCGTCGACGGACGCTGACGACGACGAGGTCGGCCTCACGCAGGGCCGCGATGTTGGTGAAGCCAGAGTCCCCCTCCTTCGGGGAGGCCTGGACCAGGGAGACGTCGTAGCCGCGCCAGGCGAGTTCGGACTCGGCGAATTCCGGCAGGGTCTCCCACGTCCGGTACTCGTTCTCGCCGATCACCAGCGCGATGCGCTTCCGGACGTCGTCCCGGAACCGGAACGGTTGGCCGCCGATCAGGTCGGCGCTCGTGATCGACGGACACCAGTGCTGCTCGATGTGCTCGACGACCAGCTCCGTGCCCCGGAAGTGCGAGACGTACGGGGCCTTCCTGTGGTTGTACATGGAATCGGTCAGGTCGCGGACCAGCACCACGTTCTGCCCCTGCTGGACCATCTGCCGGATGGCGAAGGGCCGGCCGAGGACACACATGTTGATGTGCACCCCCATCACGAGGACGTTGGTGATGCCCCTCTGGCGCATCAGGTGGAAGGCCTCGGCGGAGTCGGTGATGGCGTCGCCATCGCGGATCTCGAGTGCCGGGTGCTGCCGGGTCCAGGCCCGGTAGCCCGGACAGTCCGGGCAGCCATCGCACCCCCCATCGGAGTCGTCGATCGGCAGTGGCGGCTCGTGGGACGGATCGATCGAGCACCAGCCCTGGAGCGGGATGCGGGTCTCGACCTTCGGTGCCGCCTGGGCGAGGCGGCGTCCAGGGTGGTTCTTGTAGAAGTCGTAGGTGTCGC
>CAZZKQ010000311.1:0-4798 GCA_964654875.1 uncultured Verrucomicrobiota bacterium
CTCATCGACCACGAGATCTTCTCCAAGACAGACACCGACTCCCGGGAGGACTTCCGGGAGGGCTTCGATTTCGAAGGCGCCTTCCGACGCCCCTTCACTCCGGGCCAGGCTCTGTCACAGGGGGAGTCCTGACGTCCCGACGCCCTGTCCCTCCAGGAACCCCTCCCCGGTCCAGCCCGCGGGACCCGCCCATCCGCCACGGCGCGGGTGGCGGGGCGGGGTCGACCCACAGCCCCTCCTCCCCGACACTTGAATCCAATGACCTCCACCCCCTCCTCCCCGACGACCGAAGGCGTCGTCGTGACGACCCTCCCCAACGGTTTTCAGCTGATCCTGAAGGAGGATCACAGCGCGCCGGTGGTCAGCGCCCAGGTCTGGTGCCGTGCCGGGAGCATCGACGAGGGCCGATGGCTGGGGGCGGGTCTGTCGCACGTCCTCGAGCACATGCTCTTCAAGGGCACCTCCACCCGACCGGGGGCCCGGATCGACCAGGAGGTCCAGAGCGCCGGCGGCTACATGAACGCCTACACGTCGTTCGACCGCACCGTCTACTGGATCAACGTCCCGAACACCGGTGCCCGGGTCGCCATCGACATCCTGTGCGACATCGTCCAGAACGCGACCCTGCCCGAGGACGAACTGGTCAAGGAACTCGATGTCATCCGGCGCGAGATGGACATGGGACAGGACGATCCCGGCCGCCGCAGCGGGAAGCGCCTCTTCGAGACCGCCTACGTCCGCAGCCCCTACCGGTACCCGGTCATCGGCATCCCTGACATCTTCAACCGCATCACACGGGCCGACCTGCTGGCCTACTACTCGGAGAAATACGCACCCAACAACTGCTTCCTTGTGGTGGTCGGGGACTTCCAGGTGTCCGAGGTGGTGGACCAGGTCACGAAGGCCTTTGGCGGGAGCGGGGCCCGGGCCGTCCCACCGGCCCCTGTGATCCCGGAGCCTCCCCAGACCGCCCCCCGGGAGGTGGTGGAGGAGGCCCCGGTCGAGCTCTGCCACTTCCACCTGGCCTGGCAC
Source organism: uncultured Verrucomicrobiota bacterium (assembly GCA_964654875.1). Taxonomy (GTDB): domain Bacteria; phylum Verrucomicrobiota; class Verrucomicrobiia; order Limisphaerales; family UBA9464; genus UBA9464. The sequence continues at coordinate 1,033 of CAZZKQ010000311.1, forward strand.
ATCCCGGACGTCCGCCACGAGGACGCCCCCGCGCTGGAGGTGCTGGCGACGCTGGCCGGACACGGCCGGAGCTCGCGGCTCTACCGCGAGGTCCGCGACCGGGCCGCGCTGGTGCATTCGGTGAGCGCCTGGACCTATTCGCCCGGGCACGAGGGGCTGTTCGGGGTCAGCGGGACCTGTGACGGCCCGCGGTTGTCGGAGGCCCGGACCGCCATCCTCGGGGAGCTGGAGCGCATGAAGACCGAGCGGGTGGATGGTGACGAGCTCTCCAAGGCCCTCAAGCAGTTCACCGCCGGAGCCCTCGCCAGCCGGAAGACGATGGAGGGCCAGGCCGAGGACCTCGGCTCGAACTGGATGCGGGCCCATGACCTTGGATTCAGTGAACGCTTCCTGGAGGCGATCCGCCGGCTCACCCCGGCCGACCTCCAATCCGTGGCCCAGCGCTACCTGACGGAGGCCAACCGGACCGTCTACGGCCTCGTCCCGGAGGGCCAGGTCCCCAGGACCGTCTCCCGCCCGACGACCGTGTCGGAGAACCCGGTCCGACTGACCCGGCTGCCCAACGGGCTCCGGCTGCTGGTGAAGGAGGACCATCGCCTGCCCTTCGTGGAGTTCCGACTCGCCCTGCATGGCGGACTGCTCAGCGAGTCGGAGTCCGACTCCGGCATCGGCACCCTGCTCTGTCGGATGCTCTCCAAGGGCACCCACCACCGGAGCGCCGATCAGCTGGCCGCGGCCATCGAGGGCCTCGGGGCCAGTCTGGAGCCCTTCGCCGGAAACCACAGCATGGGGCTCACGGGCGAGTTTCTCCGGGAGGATTTCGCGACGGGACTCGACCTGCTCACCGACGTCCTCCTCAACCCCGCCCTGCGTCCGGACGCCCTCGAGCGGGAACGGGCCGCCCAGCTCGCTGCGATCCGGGGACAGCGCGACCAGCTCCTCAAGTGCGCCTTCACCGCCATGCGCCGCGGCCTGTTCGGACCCCGGGGCTACGGTCTCGACCTCGCCGGCACCGAGTCGTCGGTGAATGCCCTCAACCCCGGCATGCTCGGGGCCTTCCATCGACGCTGGATCACCCCCGCCAACGCCGTGCTCGCCGTATTCGGTGATTTCCAGGCCGATGCGGCGATCGAGGCGATCCAGGCCTCGCTCGGGTCGTGGACCGGTGCGGCCGTCACCCCGGACCTCAGCGGAGGGGTCGGCATCCACCAGGCCCGGCACCTCGAGACCCGGGACAAGGAGCAGGCGGTGATCGCCCTGGGGTATCCGGGGACGACCTTCGACAACTCCGACCGCTATGCGCTGGAACTGCTCCAGGAGGCCTGTTCGGACATGGGGAGCCGACTGTTCCTGCGGATCCGGGACACGCTCGGGCTGGCCTACTACGTGGGGGCCTCGCACTTCATCGGCCGCCGCCCGGGCTACTTCGCCTTCTACTGCGGCACCGCACCGCAGCACTGCGATCAGGTGGAGTCGGAACTGCGGGCGCAGGCGGAGCTGCTGCGGACCGGAGGTCTAACCCCCGAGGAGCTGGCCCGGGCCAAGGCGAAGGTCATCGGGCAGAGGAAGATCGCCCGACAGGATCTCGGGCACCAGGGCATGACCGCCGCCCTCGATGAGCTCTACGGACTCGGCTACCAGCACGGGGATACCGAGGATGCGCGATTCGAGCGGGTGACCCTCGAGGAGATCGCCGCCGTCGCCGGACGCTACCTGGTGTCCGACCAGTCGGTCGTTTCCGTGGTCCGCGGTCAGGATGCCGGGGCGGCCTGATAGGCCTCCATGCCGACGCAGGAGCAGACGAGGTTCCGATCCCCGAAGACGTTGTCGACGCGTCCGACCGCGGGCCAGAACTTGAACTGGCGCAGGCCGGCCACGGGATAGGCGGCCTGTTCGCGGCTGTAGGGCCGATCCCATCGGTCGGCCGACACCACCTCGGCCGGATGCGGGGCGTTCTTGAGCGGGTTGTTCCTCGGATCCACCGCGCCCGACTCCACGGCCTGGATCTCGGCGTGGATCGCGATCATCGCGTCGCAGAACCGGTCCAGCTCCGCCTTGGACTCCGACTCCGTCGGTTCGACCATCAGGGTTCCCGCCACAGGCCAGCTGAGGGTCGGGGCGTGGAATCCGTAGTCCATCAGCCGCTTGGCGACATCCTCGGCCGTGACCGACTTGAACGGTCGGAGGTCGAGGATGCACTCGTGGGCCACGAGGCCGTTCGACCGGTAGAGGGTCGGGAAGTGGTTCTCGAGACGCTTGGAGACGTAGTTGGCGACGAGGATCGCCACCTCGGTGGAGCGGGTGAGACCGGTCGCCCCCATCATCGCAATGTACATCCAGGGGATGACGCAGATGCTGGCGCTGCCCCAGGGGGCGGCACTGACGGCACCGATCGGGTCCTCGCCGCCGAGGTTCACGACGGCGTGTCCGGGCAGGAACGGCACCAGGTGCTCCGCCACACCGATGGGTCCAACCCCGGGTCCGCCGCCGCCGTGCGGGATGCAGAACGTCTTGTGCAGGTTCAGGTGGCAGACGTCGGCCCCGATGATCGCCGGGGAGGTCAGGCCGACCTGGGCGTTCAGGTTCGCCCCGTCCATGTAGACCTGTCCGCCCGCCTCATGCACGGCCGCGCAGATGTCGCGGATCGCCGTCTCGAACACCCCGTGCGTGCTCGGGTAGGTGATCATCAGGCAGGACAGGCGGTCCCGGTTCTGGTCGATCTTGGCCCGGAGGTCGGCCACGTCGATGTTGCCGTCGCGGTCACAGGCGACCGGGACGACCGTCATGCCGGCCATCACCGCGCTGGCGGGATTCGTGCCGTGGGCGCTCGTCGGGATGAGACACACCTGTCGGTGCCCTTCCCCGCGGGACTCGTGCCACGCCCGGATCACCAGCAGTCCGGCATACTCGCCCTGGGACCCGGCATTCGGCTGGAGTGACACGCCGGCAAACCCGGTGACCTCGCACAGCCATTGCTCCAGCTCCCCGAAGAGCTGCTGGTAGCCGCGGGTCTGGGACACGGGGGCGAAGGGGTGGATCGCCCCGAACTCGGGCCAGCTCACCGGGATCATCTCGGAGGTGGCGTTGAGCTTCATGGTGCAGGAGCCCAGCGGGATCATCCCGTGGCAGAGCGAGAAGTCCTTCGACTCGAGCCGCCGCAGGTACCGCAGCATCTCCGTCTCGCTGTGGTATCTATTGAACACCGGGTGCTGCAGGAAGGGGCTGGACCGGATGGGAAGAACCGGCTGGACGGGCTGCAGCTGGGCCAGCGAGAGCGCCGAGCCACCGGGGAAGAGCCGGAGCAGCTGCAGGACCTCCTCGGCGGTCGTGGGCTCATCGAGCGTGATGGACACCTGCGAGGCGTCGACCCGACGCAGGTTGATCCGTTGGGCCTCGGCGGCCCGGACGACCGCCGCGGAGTCGGGCACCGCCACCGTGAGGGTGTCGAAGAAGGTCGTGTTGACCGGTGCCAAGCCCAGCTTCTGGAGTCCCGCGGCCAGGAACCCGGTCAGCTGGTGCACCCGCCGGGCGATCGCGGTCAGACCCTCCGGCCCGTGGTAGCAGGCATAGGCCATCGCCATGTTCGCCAGCAACGCCTGGGCGGTGCAGATGTTCGAGGTCGCCTTGTCGCGACGGATGTGCTGCTCGCGGGTCCCCAGCGAGAGACGCAGCGCGGGGCGCCCGAGGGAATCCTTCGAGACACCGACCAGCCGACCCGGCATCTGCCGCTTGTAGGCATCCCGGGTCGCGAAGAACGCGGCGTGCG
>CAZZKQ010000312.1:0-4781 GCA_964654875.1 uncultured Verrucomicrobiota bacterium
GAATACGGCCTCGACGGTGCAGGCGTCGGACCCCGACCGGATCAGGGTCCGGTCGGCCCGCTGTCCCAGGACCAGACCGAGGGCTCCGAGGATCACGGATTTGCCGGCCCCGGTCTCCCCTGTCAGCACATTGAGGCCCGGAGCCAGCTCCAGGGTCAGGTCCGCCACGAGGGCGAGGTTGCGGATGCGGAGGGTCGTCAGCATTGGACGTCCCTTGTTTCGACCCGAACCGCCGGGTTGCCAACCGGAATTTCGGGAACCTGGCCCCAGTCACACGGCGGAAGGGGAGGAGAACACGGAGGGGACACACGGGAAGACGCGAAGACGCTCAGAAAAACGTCTTCGATCCCGAATCCTTCCGAGGATGGGCTCGATGGCCTGGACCCTTCTTTCCGCCTCTTCCTCCGCGCTTCTCCGTCACCGCGTGAGTCCCCCTCGTTCGACCCGTCCGCCTCAGGCCTTCTCAGGCCTTCTCCTGGATCATCTCGAACTTCGCGCCGCTGAGGATGCGCTCGACGAAGTTCGTCGTGTAGTTGCCGCGACGGAAGTCGGGGTCCTGGAGGATCGCCTGCTCGAAGGGGATCGTGGTCTTGACCCCGGTGATCATGTACTCGGAGAGCGCACGGCTCATCCGGTTCATGGCCTCGGCACGGTCGCGTCCCACGGTGATCAGCTTCCCGATCATCGAGTCGTAGTAGGGCGGGATGGTGTACCCGGCGTAGGCATGGGAATCGATACGGACCCCCGCCCCGCCCGGGGCGTAGTACATCTCGATGCGACCCGGACACGGCCGGAAGTCGCCGAAGGGATCCTCCGCGTTGATGCGGCATTCCATGGCATGTCCCTTGAACTGGACGTCGCCCTGGGAGAAGCGGAGTTTTTCGCCGAGGGCGATGGCGATCTGCTCCTTCACGATGTCGATCCCGGTCACCTCCTCGGTGATGGGGTGCTCGACCTGGACCCGCTTGTTGACCTCGAGGAAATAGAAGTTGCCGGTGTCGTCGGCGATGAACTCCACGGTGCCGGCGTTGGTGTAGCCAGCGGTCTCGGCGATGCGGAGGGCGGCCTTGCCCATCTTGGCCCGGAGGCCCTTGAACTCCTTCTTGTCGAGCAGGGGCGACGGGGTCTCCTCGATCAGCTTCTGGTTGCGACGCTGGATGGAGCAGTCGCGCTCCCCGAGGTGGATGATGTTGCCCTTGGTGTCACCGAGGATCTGGAACTCGATGTGATGGGGATTCTCGATGAACTTCTCGATGTAGACCCCGCTGTTCCCGAACGCCTTCTCCGCCTCGGTCCGGGCGGTGTGGTAGCCCTTCACCAGCGCCACGTCGTTGTGGGCCACCCGCATCCCACGGCCACCGCCGCCGGCGACGGCCTTGATCATCACGGGATAGCCGATCTTGCGGGCGATGGTCAGGGCATCCTGTTCGGTCTCGATGAGGCCGTCGGATCCCGGAGGGGTCGGCACCCCGGCCTTGCGGGCGAGGACGCGGCTGGACGCCTTGTCGTGGAGCGCGTTCATCGCCGCCGAACGCGGGCCGATGAATCGGATGTTGCAGCTCTCGCAGACGTCGGCGAAATGGGCGTTCTCGCTCAGGAACCCATATCCGGGATGGATCGCGTCGACATCCGCGATCTCCGCCGCGGAGATGATGCGGTCGATCCGCAGGTAGCTGTCGGTGCTGGGGCCATCCCCGATGCAGATGGCCTCGTCAGCCACCTGGACGTGCATCGAGTTGGCGTCCGCCTTGGAGTAGACCGCGACTGTCTTGACGTTCAACTCGCGGCACGCGCGGATGATCCGCATGGCGATCTCGCCGCGATTGGCGACCAGGACTTTCTCGAACATAGAGGGTTTCGATCGAAGGAATCTCGGGCTATCGGGAACGGATTCCCGCCGGCATCCCACCGGACGGTGACCCGCGGCAGAACGCTCAGAGCGGACGCACCTTGAACAGGGGCTGGCCGAATTCGACCGGCTTGGCGTTGTCGGACAGGATCGAGGTGATGATGCCCCGGGTCTCGGCCTTGATCTCGTTCATCACCTTCATGGCCTCGATGATGCAGACCACGGTGTCAGGCCCCACCTCGGTTCCGACCTCGACGTAGGACGCCGAGTCCGGGGACGGGGACCGGTAGAAGGTGCCGATCATCGGGGACTTGATGTCCAGGTCGCCCGAAGAGGCCGCCGAACCCGCGGCCGGAGCCGAGGCGGCCTGGCCCGAAGGCGGCCGGGCCAGCTGGGTGAACGCCGTGAGCTCCGGATCGTCCACCGGGGTCACCATCGGCATCCCGACCGCGATGGGCCGCTTGAGCTTGATCTTGAATTCCTTCTCCTCGAGTTCGAACTCCGAAAGGGAGTTCTTCTTCATCAAATCAATGATCGCCTTGATCTCCTTGAGATCCACGTCGTGTCCCGGGTTGAAGTTGGTTGGAAACCTCGAAACGAAACGGGGCAGATCCAGCTCGTGGCCCTCCCCCAGCTCCGTCACGGCGGGCGGATGCTGTGTGAAGACGCTGTTACGGGTCAAGGCCCATGTCACCCCCCACCGAACACCCCTGACGCCCGCCTCAAAATAGCCCTAGGATGAGGCGGTAACGTTAACAAGTGCCTCGAGCCCAAGGAGGTACGAGGTCACACCAAAACCCGCGATCTGTCCCCGGCAGACGGCGGCGAGGACGGAACGGTGTCGGAACTCCTCCCGGGCATGGATGTTGGAGAGGTGGACCTCGACGACCGGGATGCCGATGGCGGAGATGGCGTCCCGCAGGGCGATGCTGGTGTGGGTGAACGCCCCTGCGTTCAGAACCACCCCGGCGCAGGTCGACCGAGCCTCATGGAGCCAGTCCAGGAGCTCGCCCTCGTGGTTGGACTGCCGACAGTCGGCCTCGACCCCGAGCTGACGGGCCCGATCCCGGAAGGCGGACTCGATGTCGGCCAGGGTCGACCGCCCGTAGACCTCGGGCTGTCGGGTTCCCAGGAGGTTCAGGTTGGGACCGTTCAGGAGCAGCACCTTCATCCGACGATTAACGGGATTCCCCTCCCGGGTGTCGAGCCTCCGTCGCCACGGGTCCCGGACAGAAAAGACTCAACGTTCCCGCCGGTTCCTGTTTACTCGCGCTTCCAGAATCGATGAAGGACTCCCCTGCCCCCGCCACCCTGAACCCGACCCCGTCTTCCGCTGCCGGGATCCGGGATCTCTTCCGGAACTATGTCGTCCCCAGCTATGGGCGGTTCGACCTCGTCCTGGATCGTGGTGCCGGCAGCCACCTCTGGGATGTGGATGGGCGACGCTACCTCGATCTCGGCGGTGGGATAGCCGTCTGCTCGCTGGGACATGCCCATCCGGAGCTCGCCGAGACCCTGGCCACGCAGGCGCGTCGGCTCCTGCACGTCTCGAACCTCTACCACCACGAGCCGCAGGGGCGTCTGGCCGAACAGATCGTGACGCGCATCGCCCCGGGCAAGGTGTTCTTCGCCAACTCCGGGGCGGAATCCAACGAGGGTCTCTACAAGCTGGCCCGGAAGTTCGGACACGACGAGGGGCGGTTCGAGATTCTGACGGCCACGAACTCCTTCCACGGCCGAACCCTCGCCAGCATCGCGGCGACCGGACAGGACAAGGTCAAGAAGGGGTTCGAACCCGCCGTGAGCGGGTTCCGTCACATCCCCTTCAACGACCTTGATGCCGCACGGAATGCGCTGTCTCCGGCCACCGTGGCCATCCTCATCGAGGGGGTGCAGGGGGAAGGAGGCCTGACCCCGGCCACCGTCGAGTATCTCCTCGGGTTGCGACGCCTCTGCGACGAGAACCGGATGCTGCTCCTGATGGACGGGGTCCAGTGCGGCCATTTCCGGACGGGCCGATTCCAGAGCTTCCAGCGGCTGCTGAAAGGTGTGCCCGGAGCCGAATCGTTCCTGCCCGACGCCCTCTCGACCGCCAAGTCGCTCGGCGGCGGATTCCCGATTGGGGCCTTCTGGGTCCGTCAGAAGGTCCATGGGGTCGACCTCGCCGACCTCCTGGGGCCCGGCACCCATGGAACCACCTTCGGCGGCACCCCCCTCGCCTGCGCCGTGGCACTGAAGATCTTCGAGATCATCGACCGGGACGGCCTCGTGGACCATGTGCGTTCGGTCGGGACCTGGCTGACGTCGGAACTCGCGACGCTCGTCGCAACCTACCCCGGGGTGGTGCGGGGGATCCGGGGAATTGGGTTCATGCAGGGACTCGAACTCCAGCCGCGCGAGCAGATCCCGGGCTTCGCCGGCAGCGACAGGCCGGCCAGCCTCCAGATGGTCCATCAGCTCCAGGAGGCCGGAGTGCTGACCATCCCCTCGGGCAACCAGGTGGTCCGTCTCCTTCCAGCCCTGAACCTGCCCCAGGACCAGCTGGCCGAGGGACTGGACTCGATCCGGACGGTCCTCCAGCGGATCGCCTAGACCGACCCCACCGGCCCCCTGGATTCCCCGGGCTCCGGAGCGATCGGAGGAGTCCCGGAATCCACGCGGTCCACCACCGACTCGACCCTTCCGGAGGCCAGTCGGGTCTCCAGCCGTTGGCCTGGACGGAGTCCGTCGACCCGACGCACCAGCTGCCCGGTCGACGGATCGAAGGTCAGGGAGTAGCCCCGTTCGAGGACCTGGAGCGGGGACAGGAGCCGGAGGGACTGCCCCGCCTGATCGGAGCGGGACCGAAGTCGGTCCCGCTGGCGGGACACTGCGACGGCCAGTCGGCGGCGGAGTTCGACCAGGCGCCGCCGGTCGTGCTCGAGGGCCACCT
>CAZZKQ010000313.1:0-4765 GCA_964654875.1 uncultured Verrucomicrobiota bacterium
GACTCGTGGGGGCGCTGTCGATCATCCGGTTCCGGACCGCCGTGAAGGAACCCGCGGAACTGGGCTACCTCTTCATCTGCATCGCGCTCGGACTCGGGCTGGGCGCGCAGCAGAACGTGATCACGATCGTCGCGTTCGCGATCCTGTCGGCCCTCATCGCCCTGAGCCGGATGGTCCGGGGACGCGAACCCGGGCCGAGCCTGTACCTGACCCTGTCGGCCCCGCGGGACCGCAGTCCGGGGCTGGCAGCCTGGACGGCCGCGCTGCAGCGTCATGCGAGGGACCTTCGGCTGCGGCGGTTCGATGAGACCGACTCCCACCAGGAGGCGTCATACCAGGCCGCCTTCCCGGACCTCAGGACGGTGGAGACCTGCCTGGAGGAGTTCAGGACCACCCAGGCCGACACCCGGGTGCGGCTGATGGACGACCGCGGCATCGGCACCTGACGGCCCCATGGCGGACGCCTCGGAGAACGGATTCCGCTTCGAGCGGAAGTATCACATCACCGACGTGCCGTTCGGCGAGGTGGAGCACTGGGTCCGCCAGAGCCCGGCAGGGTTCCGGGAGATCCATTCGACCCGGACCATCAACAACATCTACCTCGACACCCCGCGGCTGGACTCCTACTTCGAGAACGTTGGGGGTCTGGCCGAGCGCACCAAGCTCCGGATCCGCTGGTACGGGGCGCTGCTCGGCCCCATCGCGAAGCCGGTGCTCGAGTTCAAGATCAAGCGCGGGATGGTCGGCACCAAGGACTCCCATCCACTGGCCCCCTTCCAGCTCGGGCCCGGGTTCGGCATCGCGGACCTCGAGAAGGCCGTCCGCGACTCCGTCCTGCCTCCGGATGTCCGGGCCGCCCTCGAGGACGTGGAGCCGGCGATGATCAACCGATACCATCGGAAGTATTTCCTGTCGGCCGATGGAAGCTACCGCGTGACGCTCGACTGGGGACTCGAGTTCTACCGGGTCGACCGCCACGACACGCGGTTCACCTGCCGGAACCGGCTCCCGGACAGCACCGTGTTGGAGCTGAAGTATGCCGGGGAGGTGGCCGAGCTCGATGAGCGGATCACCAACTTCTTCCCGTTCCGGGTGACCCGGATGTCGAAATACGTCACCGGTGTGGAGGCGGTCGAGGGATGAACCCGTCCCGCGGGGCGGCGGCGCCGGATCCGATGGCACGGATCTCGCCGGCCCAGTTCGGCTGGGGGCTGACGGCCCTGCTCGCCCTGCTCGTGGTGGCGTTCCACCAGGATCTGCTCCAGGCCAATCGGGAACCCGAGGTGGTCCTGTCGGAGATCCTCGCCGTCAACCACTCGGCGCTCGACGACGCCGACGGCGACTTCCCGGGGTGGATCGAGCTCCAGAACCGGAGTGGTCGACCGATCGACCTCGCCGGATGGCATCTGACCGATGATTTCCGCAAGCCGACACGGTGGACCTTCCCGTCGGTGACGCTCGACCCGGGCGCGTTCCTCGTGGTCTTCGCCTCGGGCAAGGACCGGACGAACCGGGCGGAGGATCTCCATGCGAACTTCAGACTGGATCCGAAGGGGCGGTTCCTCGGGCTCGCACGCCCCGGGGGCGGCGTGTTCGAGGACGAATTCCAGCCGAAGTATCCGGCTCTCCCGGGCGACGTTTCCTTCGGCATGCTCCCAAGCGCTGGAGACAATCGGTTCCCGCTGCGTCGGCACGGACTGTTCATAACGCCCACACCCGGGGAGACGAACCGGGGTGAGATGCTGGGACAGGTGGCGGACACGCAGTTCAGCCATCCCCGGGGACTCCACGACCAGCCGTTCACGCTGAAGATCGGATGCCGCACCCCGGGGAGCGTGATCCGGTACACCCTGGACGGGTCCCTGCCCCGATCGGACCATGGCATCGTCTACTCCGGGCCGATCACGATCACGAACACCACGATTCTAAGAGCCGCTGCGTTCCGGGTCGGATTCCGGCCCTCGAATGTCGACACGCTGACGTTCCTGTTCCCCGCAGCACCCCGGCCGGTACCGGAGACCTCGTCGCTGTCGGGCGGAGCACGGATCCGGACCCATCCACTCCCATCGCAGACCGCCCTGTCGTCCCTCCCCATCGTATCGCTGGTGCTGGATCCCGCGGACCTCTGGGATCCTACCCGTGGACTGCAGGTGAACCCGCTGCAGACGGGGGATGCCTGGGAGAAGACCGCGTCGATGGAATGGATCGAATCGGGGTCCACCGGGAGTCGCACCGGAGACCGAGCGGCCTCCTGCGGCCTCCGGGTCCATGGCCCCTCGGGAGGGAACTCCGATCCCGACGCCAAGCTCTCCTTCCGAGTCGTGTTCCGCGACCTCCATGGAACTCCGGAGTGGTCGGGACGTCTCTTTGGTCCCACGGGAGCCAAACACTTCAAGACACTCCTGCTGGACGCAGGATCCCCGGCGGGGGAATCCATGGACACGCGACAGGCTGGACCCGCCCTCCTCCGGGATGCCGTCACCCGGGAGACCTTCCGCGCCATGGGACACCCGGCACCGGATGGGCGATTCGTCCATGTCGTGCTGAACGGGAACTATTGGGGGGTTTACGACCTCCAGGAACGGATCGACGCCCGATTCCTCGCGGATCGGTTGGGCGGCAAGCCCTCGGACTTCACGATGCGCGGTGCCAACGGGGTGATTTCCGGGGAGGACACGGCGTGGCTCCGGATCCGCGATCTGTGCGGTCTGGGGATGTCCGATCCAGGACGCTATGCGGAGCTGGAATCCCTCGTGGACCTCGAGGCATTTGCTGATTTTGTGGCGCTCCGGACCCAGGAGGGATCCCGGGGAGACCCCGATACCTCGGGATGGATCGCAGTCCGGCGGGAGTCGCCGAGGGTGGGGGCCTTTCTGTTCCTGCCACAGGGTCGTCACCTCCGGAGAGGGGAAGCCGGGGAGCGGACACCGATGGATGCCCTCTCCCCGGCAACGCTGTATCGATCACTCGAGTCACAACCCAGATTCATGGGCCTCTTCGAGAAGAGACGCCGCATGCACGGGGCGCCGGGGGGAGCCCTCTCGCCCGAGGCCATGGAGGCACGGCGTTCGGAGCTGCTGGAGAGGGTCGGACCTGCCCTCGAGGCCGAGGCGCTCCGATGGGAAGCGGGACGGAAGTAGCTCCATCCCACACCAGAGACACCGCTCCAGGTATGCCGTGGGCGCTTCCGCGCCCAGTGCCGCAGGGCACTGCGGCACCCACCGGATCAGCACCACCGGGGGCGGCATCCACACAGCAAGAGCGGCGTCCTGAAGGGACCAACCCCCTGAGGGTCCGGTGGGGCGAGAGGAATCAGGATCCGAGCAGCTCCTCGGCGTGTCGGCGTGCGGCGGCGGTGGCTCCGCCCAGCATGCGGGCCACTTCCTCGATCCGGCCGGCATGGTCCAGTCGGGTCACGGACGACTCGGTCCGGCCCTCCTGGACCTCCTTGGTGACCCGATAGTGGACATGTCCGGCCGCAGCCACAGGAGCAAGGTGGGTGATGCACAGCACCTGGTGTTGTTCGGCGATCTGACGAAGCTTTGTGCCCACAGCCGAAGCCGTCTCGCCCCCCACGTTGGCGTCGACCTCGTCGAACACGAGCACCGGGACCTCGTCCTCCCTCGCCAGGACGGTCTTCAACGCCAGCATGACCCTCGCCAGCTCGCCGCTCGAGGCGATGGCGCGCAGGGGCCGGGCCGGCTCGCCCGGGTTCGGGGCGAACAGGAATTCGCACTGGTCGAAGCCCGTGGACGAAGGCATCTCCAACCTCGCCAGCCCGATCTCGAGCTGGCTCTGCCGGAAGCCCAGGGCGGCCAACTCTTTGCCCGCCGCCTTCGACAGCTTGCCGACCAGCTTCCGTCGGGCGGCGGTCAGGTCTTCCCCCGCCTTCACCAGTGTCGCTTCGGCCCGCTGGAGCTCCGCATCCAAGCGGATCAGCTCGGCATCCCGTCCCTCGAGCTGCGCGAGGCGGAGTCGGGCCTCGACACCGAAGGCGGCCACATCGGCAAGGGTCTGGCCATATTTGCGCTTCAAGGACTGGAGCAGATTCAGCCGTTCCTCCAGAAAGGCGAGCCGCTCGGCGTCGACATCGACCGAGTCACCGTACCGGGACAGTGCCACCTGGAGTTCCTGGAGCAGCATCAGTGACTGCCCGTGGAGCGCCGTGAGGGAGTCGACACCCGGATCCAGTCGCTGGAGATCCTGCAGCACCCGGCCCAGTGACCCGAACCGGGCCAGGACGGCGTCGTCCTGCTCCGACAGGAGCTCCAAGGCGCCCCGGGACAGCTCGATCAGTCGAGCCGCGTTGGCGGCACGGTGGTGCTCCGCCTCGAGCGCCTCGTCGTCGTCCGTGAGCCGAGCCGCCTCGATCTCGCGGACCTGGAACCGGAGCAGGTCGAGCTGGCGGGCATAGGCCTGCTCGTCCACCACGAGGGCACGTCGGGCCGCGAGGAGTTCCTCCCGGTGCCGGAAGGCCTTCTCGAACGTCGATCGCACGGGCCCCAGACTTCCGAAGGCATCGAGGACCGCCAGCTGGCGGGACGGTTTGAGGAGGGACTGGTGGTCATGCGGGCCGTGGAGGTCGACCAGATCACCGGCCACCTCGGCGAGGGTGCCCAGACTGGTCGGGGAGCCATTGACGAACTGTCGGTTGGTCCCGGTCGACGTGAAGGTCCGCTTGAGGATCAGCTGGCCGCCTTCGCAGGGTTCGAGGCCGTGTCGGGCCAGGAGCTCCGGGTCCGGCAGGGGCCTCTCCCGCTGGCCA
>CAZZKQ010000314.1:0-4730 GCA_964654875.1 uncultured Verrucomicrobiota bacterium
CTGAGGTGTGGGTCTGTCCCGTCCCCCTTCATGGTTGCGCCACCCGCTGCGGATCGAGATGGGGCCGTGACGGAGCACAGCCCTGCCGGCATCGCCTTCGTCATGATCTCCCTCGCCCTTCCTCCGTGTCGCGGCGTCACCGTATGAGTCCCTTCTTCCGTTCGACGGGAGCATGGAACCCGACCATGAAAAAACCCGCCGCGGGAGATCCCGGGCGGGTCTTGGGAGGAAGCGTGGAAGATCAGCTGCCCGACTCGGTCTTCTCACCGGACTTCTTCCAGCCGGCGATGCCCTTCGAGTAGTGCTTCACATTGGTGTAGCCGAGCTTCTTGGCGGCGGCGGCGCCGGCCTTGTAGGCGGAGCAGCGCTCGTTGCCGCAGTAGGCGACCACGAGGGCGTTCTTGTCGGCCGGCAGGACCTTGGCGAGCTTGCCCTCGACCTTGTCGAAATCGAGCGCCCCGGGGATGTGTCCCTCCTGCCAGCTCTCGGTGCCGTTGACGTCGAGCAGGACGACCTTCTTGGCGGCGATGGCCTGCTTGAGGTCCTCGGTGGAGATGCTGGGGAAGGCGTCGTCGGCGAGGGCCAGGAAGGCCGAGGCGACAACGGCGAACAGGGTGGTGATGGTGCGTTTCATAGTGGTGGACGGACGGTAATCGGACCTGTCGGATCGTCAACGGCTCGATCCCTCGTCTTGCCGTGTCCTGACCCAGGTGATACCTCAACGACGGTCTTGGGCGTGTGGCGCAGTGGTTAGCGCAGCAGTTTTACACACTGTTGGTCGGGGGTTCGAATCCCTCCTCGCCCACCACCTCCTCAGCCGCCCCGTGCGGGGGGCTCCGCCCGCTCACTGCTGAGCCGAAGGACGCCGCAGCGTGAAGCTGCCGTCATCCCCGTCGCTCATGTACTTCGAGTCGAACTGTGTGGACGTGATCCGCCCCTCCTGGTCGAACCGCCATCCGTAGACCTTCTCCTGTCCCTCGAAGACGAAGACATCGTCCTGCCAGGAGCCCTTCAGGGTCGTGCGGAACGTCCCGCTGAACACGACATGCCACCACGCCTTGAAGCGGGCACGGTATTCCGTGTCGGACACCCGGGTGATGACCGCCTTGAGCCGATCCTGGTGGTCGTTGTTGGAGTTCTGCCAGGTGCCCTCCCAGGCGCCGGTGATGTCCCTGGGGTCGGCCGGCTGACGCGAGGCCGCCTTCCACTCCCGCGAGAAGGTGCATCCGGAACCGAGGAGGCTGAGTCCGACAAGGCAGGAAAGCAGGATGTGGTGACGTGTCATGTCGAGGAGCCTACCTCCCTGGGATCCATGAAGGAAAGCCCTCCGCCCTGCGCCCTGTCGGGGTTGGGCACGGGGTGTTTCCGGCAGGGTGTGATGGGTCCGCCGCCTCCGCCCGCGAGGCGACGGGACCGGGGATTGGTCCGCCGGGTGGGATTCGAGGAGAGCGTCCGGGCCCAGGTCCCCGATCCGCGGTCTGCCCTCCCTCCCTCCGCGTGCGGCCTACGGGGGACACCGCGTCTCGACACTGGCGCCGTCCACGACGTAGCGTTTTGCCGACTTCTCCCAGCCATGAACCTCCCACTCTTCCGTCTTTTCCCGGGCATCGCCCTCGCCTCAACCCTGCTCGCGTTCTCGACGGCCGCTGCCGGTCCCGGAAAACGCATCCTCGCGGGAGACGACTCCACCCGTCGCCTCGCCATCGTCGCGCCCGATGGTTCGCTCGAGTGGGAGATTCCGGTCACCGCGATCCACGACGCCACCGTGCTGCCCAACGGAAATGTACTGCTCCAACAAGGGTGGACCCGGATCCAGGAGGTGACCCCCGACCGCAAGGTGGTCTGGGAATACGACGCCGCTAAGGCCAACCCGGGCAAGCCGGTCGAGGTCCACGCGTTCCAACGTCTGGCAGACGGCCGCACCATGATCGCCGAGTCGGGTCCCGGCCGGATCATCGAGGTCGATCGCGAGGGCAAGGTCCACCGCGAGGTGAAGCTCCAGGTCGATCACTCCAACGCCCATTCCGACACCCGCCTCGTCCGCAAGCTGGGCAATGGGAACTATCTCGTGGCCCACGAGGCGGATGGTCGTGTCCGCGAGTATTCGCCCGAGGGCAGGATCGTCTGGCAGTACGACGTCCCGCTCTTCGGGAAGGAGCGCAAGGGAGGGCATGGACCGGAGGCCTTTGGGAACCAGGTCTTCGCCGCCACCCGGCTTGCCAACGGCAACACGCTCATCGGCACCGGCAATGGGCACAGCGTGCTCGAGGTCAATCCGGCCGGGTCCATCGTCTGGAAGGTCGAGCAGAAGGATCTCCCCGGAATCACCCTCGCCTGGGTCACCCGGGTCGAGCGGCTCCCGAATGGCAACACGCTCATCGGCAACTGCCATGCGGGCCCGGAGAACCCCCAGCTCATCGAGGTCACCCCGGGTCGGCAGGTGGTGTGGAGCTGGACCGACTTCAAGAACTTCGGGAATTCCACGCCGGTGGTGGCGGTCCTGCCTCCTCGGAAGTAGCTTCCGGCACCATGGCACGCGTTCCTCCCTTCCTCCGTCGGCTCCGGTCGCGGCTGGTCCTCGTGGTGGTCGGGATGATGGTGCCGCTGGCGTCGGCCGCGGAGCCGTCTGCCGCCGACCTCGAGTTCTTCGAGAAGCGCATCCGACCGGTCCTGGCGAGGGCCTGCTTCGACTGCCATAGCGGGGAGGCGAAATCCGTCAAGGGAGGCCTCCGACTCGACACCCATGAGGCGCTGCTGAAGGGCGGTGAGAACGGGGCGGTCGTGACCCCGGGGGATCCGCAGTCCAGCCGGCTCATTGCATCGGTCCGGTGGACCGATGAGGACTTCCGCATGCCGCCGAAGCGGAGTCTCGCCGCGGCCGAGATCGCCGATCTCGAGGAGTGGGTCCGTCGCGGGGCCCCCTGGCCCTCCGAGGCCAACCCGAGCGCCGGGCCCCGCCGTCGTGGCTTTGAGATCACCGAGAAGGACCGTGGCCACTGGGCCTTCCAGCCCGTGGGGCATCCGATTCCGCCGGTGCCGCGGACCGGGCCCGCCGCTCCCCATCCGATCGACGCCTTCATCGGGCAGGGACTCCGGGATCGCCAGCTGGTGGCGGCGCCCGAGGCCGACCGGCGGACCCTGATCCGAAGGGTCCACTACGATCTGCTCGGCCTACCCCCGACCCCCGAGGAGGTGGAGGCCTTCGTCCAGGATCGATCCGAGAACGCCTGGGAAAAGCTGGTCGAGCGGCTGCTGGCCTCCCCGCATTACGGGGAGAAGTGGGGTCGGCACTGGCTGGACCTCGTCCGCTTTGCCGAGACCAACAGCTATGAGCGCGATGGGGCCAAGCCCAACGCGTGGCGCTATCGCGACTACGTGATCCGGTCGTTCAATGCCGACACGCCCTTCGACCGCTTCGTCCGGGAGCAGCTTGCCGGTGACGAACTGCCGGATGCGGACGACGAGGCCCGCATTGCGACGGGCTACTATCGGCTGGGGATCTGGGATGACGAACCGGCCGACCGGGAGCTGGCCCAGTACGACCAGCTGGATGATCTGGTGGCCACGACCGGGCAGGTGTTCCTCGGACTGACCGTCGACTGCGCCCGGTGTCATGACCACAAGATCGATCCCATTGGCCAGCGCGACTACTACGCGCTGCTCTCGTTCTTCCACAACGTGACGCCCTACCGGAACGGTGGGGACACCGACGAGGTGGTCCTGGGCGGACTGGAGGCGGCGGGTGCGACACCGGCCAAGGCGTTGGTGGTGAGCGAGTCCGGGACCCAGGCGCCTGAGACCCGGGTGCTGGCCCGGGGCAACCCGGGGAGTCCGGGGGACCGGGTCGAGCCGGCCTTCCTGCAGGTGCTGAATCCGCCGCAGCCCCGGATCGTGCCGCCGTCTTCGGGCAAGTCGCTGGGACGCCGTCTCGCCCTTGCCGACTGGATCGTCTCCCCGGAGAACCCCCTCACGGCGCGGGTCTGGGTCAACCGCGTCTGGCAGCATCATTTTGGACGCGGCCTTGTGAGGACCCCGAGCGATTTCGGGCGTCAGGGCCAGGCCCCGACGCATCCTGAACTGCTCGATTGGCTGGCCCGGCAGTTCATGGAGCAGGGATGGAGCGTGAAGCATCTCCATCGACGGATCCTGACCTCGGCCGCCTACCGCAGATCCACGGCGGCCAGCGAGGCCTCGCTGCAGCGGGATCCGGCCAACGATGCGCTGTCGCATTTCGACATGCGACGGCTCACGGCCGAGGAGATCCGTGATTCCCTGCTGTGGGTGAGCGGACCTGTCAATCGGGCGATGTTTGGTCCCGGGGTCTACGTGACCCTGCCGCCCGAGGTGCTCGCGGGACAGTCGGTTCCTGGCAGCGGATGGGGGCAGGCCCCGCCTGGGGAACAGGTCCGGCGCAGTGTCTATATCCACGTCAAGCGATCGCTTCTGACGCCGATCCTCCTCGGATTCGATCTGGCCGAGCCGGATCGTTCGACCCCCGTGCGGTTCGCCACCACCCAGCCCACTCAGGCCCTCGGGATGCTGAACAGCCGCTTCGTCCGGGACCAGGCCACGCGTCTGGCCCGACGGCTGGAAGAGGAGGCCCCCGGAGACACCCGGGACCAGGTCGCCCGTGCCTTGTACCTCCTCACGGGACGTCCCGCCGCGGAGGAGGACCTCGACCGGGGGCTGCGCCTCATCGGGTCGCTTTCCGGACAAGACGGTTTGGAGCC
>CAZZKQ010000315.1:0-4719 GCA_964654875.1 uncultured Verrucomicrobiota bacterium
CGATCTTCCCCTGGCGGGCCAGCGCGGTGAGGTCGCGTCCGTACTTCTCGAGGGCCTGGAACTTCTCTTCGGGGTTCTGGTCGGTGACCCGCTGGTTGCCCCGGATCTCCACCAAGGCCTTGAGGACGCTGTCCCGGCCGACGCCGAGACCGGACAGGATCTTCCGGAGCATGGTACCACCCTTGTCGATCAGGGCCAGGAGCAGGTGCTCGGTCGAGGTGAAGTCGTCCTTCAGCCTCGTGGCCTCCTTGGGGGCGGCCTGGAGGATCTGCTGGAACTCGGGACTTGGATACAGCTGGCCACCGCCGGAGACCTTGGAGCGTCGCCCCAGTTCCGCCTGGAGCTCCTGGGTGAGACGCGGCAGGGCGACCCCGAGCTTCTGGAGAAGCTGCGGAGTGAGGCTGTCCTGCTGCTGGACCAGTGCGAGGGCCAGATGCTCGCCGTCGAGCTGCTGGTGTCCGAGCTCCTGGGCGAGGTTTTGGGCCGACTGGACCGCCTCCTGGGCCTTGATGGTGAATTTGTCGAAGTTCATCGCGCTCCTCTCGCATCCCGGATGCCGGGACGGTTCGCGACAATACTCGCCGGATTCCGAGGGATCCAATGCGATGCTGGGCCAGCCAGGGTCGACCCCACAAAACGCAAGGGCCACTCTGGCCCTCGAGGGCGCGAAAGGAGCGGACCTTCAGTAGCGCGGGACCGAGGGATCGACCTCGAGACTCCATCGATCGATGCCGCCAGAGAGGTTCAGGAGGCGTTGGAAGCCCAGCTGCCTCAGGTAGCTGATGGCGTGGGCGCTCCGGACCCCGTGATGGCAGTACACGACGACCTCCGCCGTACGCCAGTCGGCCAGTTCCTCGACCCGTTCCCCAAGCTCCGAAAGCGGCAGGAGGCGGGATTCCGGGAGGGCACAGAAGGCGTGTTCGTTCTCCTCCCGGACGTCGAGCAGATGCGGGGGCGCCTCGGAGCGCAGTCGCTCGGCGAGTTCGGTCGGCGTCACGGTCACCCGCGCAGGATGTCGGAGGTCCGCAAAACGGCAACCCGCGTCACCACCAGAGGAACGTCGGATCCGGAGGCGGTGCGGCGAGCCACTTGGGGGTATCCTTCGGGAACTGGAAAAACTCCACGTGGCCATCGCCGAAGAGCATGTTGTAGCGGGGCTGACCCCGATGATTGTGCCAGGCGGTCCGGGCGTTGTAGACGTCGCGGTTGGCGTGCCACGTCCAGTCCCCCTGCAGGATCTTGTTTGCCGGGCTCCGGGCGATCTCGGACGCCTTCATAGGCGTCGCCTCATAGGACCCCTTCGGGGCCTTGAGATCCCCGACCACATGCTTCACCCGGAAGGAGTCGTGCTGGAACTGGGGCAGATAGCTGTTGCCGTACTCGTTGAAGCAGTGCTTGGCCTTGTATTCCTCGTCCCCCTTGTCGGCCGGACAGAAGTACAGCTCGGGTGGGGCCGCGTAGCGGTTCAGCGGGCGATTGGTCGGATCAATGGAGACGCCGAACGAGAGGGCGACCCCGGGATCAAGCTTGTAGGTACCCTTCTTGCCGCCCCCGGCGCCCCAACCCCACTGGACCGGCAGGAAATCGCCGTTGTCGTCGGCATACAGCAGGAAGGCCACGCCGATCTGCTTCTGGTTGCTGAGGCACCGGGTCTGCTGTGCCTTGGCCTTCGCCCGGCCCAGGGCGGGCAGCAGCATGCCGGCCAGGATGGCGATGATGGCGATCACCACGAGGAGTTCGATTAGCGTGAAGCCCGAAGGCCCAGGGGGACTGATCGGGTAACGCGCGGTGGATCCCACATCGGAAGTCTATGTTTAGGACTGGAATCCGATCAAGGTCCCACCCGAAACCGCCCGCCGGACCGTATCCTCCTGGGTCCAGCTCCCTGCCCTCAGATCCGCCCCCCCTCATTCCATCTTAGGGCGACCTTGCAGCGCCTCAGGGCCTGTGTTATGGAACCACCACACAGTCAACGGCTCCATTTTGAATTACCGCATCCCTATGCATTCCAGACGCGTCTCCCCTCCCCGGAGTTCCGGCTTCACGCTGATCGAACTCCTCGTGGTGATCGCCATCATCGCCATCCTGGCGGGCATGCTCCTGCCTGCCCTCGGCAAGGCGAAATCCAAGGCCACCGGCATCGCCTGCATGAACAACAGCAAGCAGCTGATGGTCGCCTGGCAGATGTACGTGAACGACAATCGCGACCTGCTCCCCACGGCGGTCCACGGCGGTTGGGCCTCCGACCCTGAGGGCAATCGCACCACCCTGCGTCGACTCGGTCTCATGCCGATGATCTCCGGGTGGCAGACCTGGGACACCAGCAAGCACAACACGAACATCCAGTACCTGGTGAACGAGGAATTCGCTGCCCTCGGGCCCTACATCTCGAAGGCCCCGATGGTCTTCAAGTGCCCCGCCGACATCTTCCTCTCCAAGATGCAGCGCCAGAAGGGTTGGAAGGAACGCGTCCGGACGATGTCCGCCAACATCTCCGTCGGCGGCAACCGCCAGAACAACGACGGACCGTTCCAGCCCCAGATGGACGTGGTGGCCAAGTACGGCGGCCTCATCCGTCCCGGCCCCTCCGATGTCTGGGTCTTCCTCGACGAGCATCCGGACAGCATGAACGACGCGGGCTGCTTCACCCCGTCGGCCAACTCCTGGGTCGATCTCCCGGGCAGCTTCCACAACGGCGCCTGCGGCGTGGCCTTCGCCGACGCCCATTCCGAGATCAAGAAATGGGCAGACCCCAGCACCAAGGCCGGTGTCAAGTACGGCGGTCTCCCCGCCAACAACGCCAAGGATGTCCGCGACAAGCGCTGGCTGCGCGAGCGGACCCCGAGGACCGTGGATGTCCTTCCCTGAAGGTTCCCCGGCGCCACAAACAAAAACCGCCGCAGATCCTGCGGCGGTTTTTTTGTGCCCGGATGGGTCGGGGGAGGGCCTCGACCTCAGAGCGACTTCATCGACTCATCAAGAGCCCCGATCAGCGACTGGATCGTCCCCGGGGTTTCGTCCCCCATGTTCGAGATGCGGAAGGTGGTGCCCTTGATCTTCCCGTAGCCGCCATCGATGAGGATGCCCCGGTCCTTCATCAGCTTCTGGAGCTTGGCGGCATCGACCGTGCGCCCGGCCGCGGGCTTCGCACCATTGTTGAAGCAGCACAGCGTGACCGACTCGAACCCGGCGTCCGGAAAGAGGGTGAGGCCATGCCGGGTGCCCCAGTCGCGCAGCATCTGGTTGGTCTGGCGATGCCTCGCATACCGGACCTCGAGGCCCTCGGCAAAGAACTCCTCCACCTTCGCCGCGAGGCCGTAGACCAGGGAGATCGCCGGAGTGCTCGGGGTCATGTGCTCGCGGGCGTTCTTCTCGAACTCCACGAAGTCGAAGTAGTAGCCGCGATCGGACACGGTGGCGGCCTTGGCCAGCGCCGCCGGTGAGGCGGTGAAGACGGTGAGACCGGGCGGCAGCGCGAACGCCTTCTGGGTTCCCGCGAGCAGGACGTCGATGCCAAGATCGTCGAACCGATGCGGGATTGCCGTCATGGAGCTGACGGCGTCCACGATGAACATCACGTCCGGAAACCGCCGCTTCAGCGCCGCGATCTCGTCCAGCGGCGACATCGTCCCGGTGCTCGTCTCGTTGTGGATCAGGGTCAGGGAGTCGAACTCGCCGGTCGCCAGCCGGGCCTCGATCGCCGCGGCACGGATGGGGGAACCCCACGGCACCTGGAGCGCCTCGGCCTGCTTGCCGCAGCGCTTGGCCACGTCGAACCACTTGTCGGAGAAGGCCCCGCACATGCAGTTCAGCACCTTCTTCGTGGTGAGATTCCTCAGGGCCCCTTCCATGACGCCCCAGGCCGAGGACGTCGACAGGTAGACGAGCTGCCGGGTGCCGAGGAGCGTCTGGAGCCGGGGCTGCAGGCCCGCGTAGAGGTCTTTGAAGCCCTGCCCACGGTGGCCGATCATCGGACGACTCATCGCCTCGTAGATCTTGGGACTGACCTCGACCGGACCCGGGATGTGGAGTTTCACATGTGCCATAAAGCCCGCGACGTTTTCACAGGGTCCCCAAGGTGGCAAGGGCTGCAGAGGGAACAATCTCCGGAAGGCACGCCAGAGGGGGGACCCCGTGGGGGCACCCGGACGCGGGGTCATGGCTGCGCGTCAAAGAAGCGCTGCTTCGCCTCCAGGAACTCCCGATCGAACACGGCGGCCTCGTCCGGTGGGAGGTGATACCGAAAGACATCGCGCAGCTCGGCGAACTCAGCGCGCCCAATTCGGCGAGGCAGGTCGCGTCGCAGGGCGGGCGTCGTCGGCAGATGCTCGTAGAACGCACAGGCCACTGCCGTGCGGACGTCGTCACTGGGCGACTTCCAACACCAGCGGGCGTACTCGTAGAACCTGCGAATCAAATCCTCGTCCTGCCGCGCAGAGGCGTCCACACACGCGCCCGACAACTCGATCCACAACGCCATCGGATTCTCGGCAGCCTCGGCAATGCGGCGGCATTCCGGCAACGAGTCCAATGCTTGGCGTCGCCAGGCGCTCATGACACCGGACGACCTACCACTTCAAGGCCTGCAGCCGACGGGCGACCTCCTCGGCGTTCGAACGGCTGTTGAAGGCGCTGACCCGGAAGAACCCCTCGCCCTTCGAGCCGAATCCGGCTCCCGGCGTGATCACCACCTGGGCCTCGGTCAGGATCTTGTCGAAC
>CAZZKQ010000316.1:0-4709 GCA_964654875.1 uncultured Verrucomicrobiota bacterium
ATGACCTCGTGGTCTGCTCGAACGTTCTCGAGCATCTCGCCAAGCCCAACCGATTCCTGTCCAGGGCCCACGAGATCCTGACCGACGACGGTGTGCTTTATCTGAGCTGGACGAACTGGCTCTCCCCCTGGGGTGGACACGAATTCTCACCGTGGCATTACCTGGGCACCTCCCTGGGTCCGGCGATCTATGACCGGCTGGGTTCCCGTCCGAGGTTCCACCAACCCCACCGAAACCTCTTCCCGACCTACATCGGCCGCGTGCTCGCGCACATCCGGAGCGACACGCAGCTGGAGCTGGTGGCCGCAGCACCGCGGTACTTCACGGAATTCAGCGGGCTCATGTCGGTTCCCATTCTCCGGGAGTTCCTGTCGTGGAACTGCGCGCTGCTGCTGCGGCATCGAGGATAGCCCCATGCCCCCCGAAGCGGACCTCCAGCGCCTTGCGGGACTCGGCTGTTGGCGCGGGGATCCAGACATCACACCCCTGGCCGGAGGGATGACGAATCGGAACTACAAGGTCCGCGATCGCGCCGGGACCCATGTCGTCCGCCTCGGGGAGGATCTCCCCCACCATGGGGTGATGCGCTGGCACGAGCTGGCCGTCGCGCAGGCGGCCCATGCGGCCGGGCTCTCCCCGGCCATCCGGTTCGCAGAACCCGGCCTCGTGGTCATGGACTTCATCGACGGCCAGGCGCTCTCGCCCGAGCGGATCCGTGACCCCCGACTCCAGCCGCGTCTCGCCGAACTCCTCCGGCGCTGCCACCGTGAGGTCCCACGACACCTCCGGGGGCCCGTGCTGACGTTCTGGCCGTTCCAGGTCGTCCGATCCTATCTCGACCATCTGAAGAGCCACCGTTCCCGTTGGTCGGGACGTCTGGACGAATTCCACAGGCTCAATGAGCGGCTCGAATCCCGGTTCACAGGCACCGGTCTCGTGCTCGGACACAACGACCTTCTGGCAGGCAACATCCTCGACGACGGATCGCGGCTCTGGCTGATCGACTGGGACTACGCCGGCTTCGGGACTCCGTTCTTCGACCTTGCGAATCTCGCCACCAACAATGGGCTGCCGACCGAGGCAGAACTGGAACTTCTGCGCCAGTACCTGGACACGAGCCACATCGATACGAACATCCTGGCGAACCATCGCTGCATGCGCGTCCTCTCCCTGCTGCGCGAGGTGCTCTGGGGAATGGTCAGCGAGATACATCCGGCGGTGGAGTTCGACTATGCCACGTACACGGAGGAAGCCCTCGCCCGGTTCGACGCGGAGCTTGCGCAACGCGGAGCGGACTCACGCGACGGGTGAGCCACCTGCCCCTTCCCGGCGTTGAATACTACCGGAGTCCAGCCAGGTACTCGACGAGGTCCCGCAGCTCGAACGGACCCAGCTGATCCGCCAGCCCCTCCGGCATCGCACTGGGACCCCGATCGCGACGGACGACCTCCGATTTCTTGAGCGTCAGCCGCTTGAGGGCTCCCGTATCCGCGTCGGTCAGCTCGATATCCAGCACGTCGTCGGACTCGGCCTTCACCGTCCCGGCGAGCGTCTCACCCGTGCGCAGCGTGACCACCACCGACTCGAATCCGGCTGCAATGCGGGCATTGGGGTCCACGATGCTGGCGAGGAGATCTTCGCGGGAGAGTCGGGCGCCCACCTTCGTGAGTTCGGGTCCGACGATTCCACCCTCGGCACCGATTTTGTGGCATCTCAGACACTGGACGGTGGGGTTTTCCCGGAACACGCGTCCCCCGCGCTCCGCGGAGCCGCCTGTGAGTGCGAACCGCCAGCGATCGGGTCCGGCCGACACGGTGGACCGGCGCCGCTTCAGGCGTTCGGCCCAGACGGAATCCACGGCCGCGCGCGCCTCGGCGGCGGACTCGACATCCAACACGAGTGCCGACGGCAATGTCCCGGCTTCGAGGGCAACCCACGGCGCACTCAAGGCCTCCGAGGCCGAGGCTTCAGGGAGACGTCCCAACGCCGCCACTGCCGCCTGGGCCAGAGCCAGATCGTCGCCCCTCGGTGTTCCTGAACCGGGGATCAGGCGCACCAGGATCGAGACGGCCTCCGCGCCACCGAGTCGGTCCAGATACGGCACGGCCGCCACACGGAGAGCGGCATCAGACGAGGCGAGGGCGGCCTGGATCGCGTCGGGAGCCTGTGCCGCGTTGAGTGAGACCAACGCGACCAGGATCGCCCTCCGGAGCGCCGGGGCGGAATTCGTCCGGGTGAACCGTTCGTACAGGGGTGAACTCGCCTCCTTCACCCCGAGGGCCGCAGCGGCCTCGACCGTGGCGATCTGGAGCGACAGCACCTCGCGGGTGCCGACCGGGACGCCGCTCTCGGAGAGGTTGAGCGGGTTCAGGAGATCCCCGGCAACCCGCAGGAACGCCCGCCGGGCCGGGGCCGGATTCCGCTTCACGGCATGCCCTTCGGAAAACGCAACCGTCCGTCCCAGATCCTCGGGCAGTTCCGGAACGGCGGCAGCCCGGCCGAAATTCCTCGAGGCCTGGGCGGCCTGAGAGGCGCGATCCAGGAGGGGATTGGACGCAGCGCCCGTCCCGGTGGATGCCGATCCGGAAGGCGTCGCGTCGCGGGTCTGCACCACCATGGGACGCCAGAGGCCATTCACCCGATCCAGTGCCGGTGGAGCCGACCACTCCGCGAGGGTGCGGACGGCGAGGACCCGGACCTCGTCCGGCACATCCTCCCGCACGGCGAAGCTCGCCAGCATCTGGGCGTGCTGCTGGGTACCGAGGCGCGAACAGGCGTCGATCACCCGACTCTGCAAGCCAGGCGGGCAGTCGATCTTGGTCACAAACGACGCCAGGCCGGGAATCCCAGCAGCGATCGGAACGTCATGGATCGCCCGTCCCGCCTCCCCGACCAGGCCGGGATCCGCATCAGCGAGCCCATTCGTCAGCAGGGTCCCGATGGACAACAGGGCCTCATGGAATCCCGGGAGTCCGGCAACCTCGGGATGGATGAAGGCCAGCTCGGCCAGACGGCGACCGGTCCGCAGGGCAACGAGGCGGACCGCCGGAGACGGATCCCGCAGGGCCTGTTGCAGGAGCGGATCTTCGACAGAGGCGAGTCGTTCCGAAGGAAACCTCACGGTTTCAGCCAGACGGTTGAGACCGTGCCAGGTCCCCTGGCCCGCCGCGAACGAGGTCGCCTGAAGCAGGATCCGTCGCGCCGTGTGGTGCAGGAAGGGATCGTCGCCACCGGATTCCAGGAGGGTCCGAACCAGCATCAGCGGATCCCTGGCCTGGGTCTGGACGGACCCGCCCGGACCTCCCAGTCGTGCCGACCAGCCCCGGCCGAGGCGATCCTTCAGGATCCTCGACTGGCGTCCGCCCATCCCGGCGACCGGGTTGGGCCCTAACCCCAGGGGCATCCGGGCGATCGCCTCGCCGGTTCGACGACGCACCACCGCATCCGGATCCGCGAGCAGTCGTGACAACGCGGGCCATCCCTCGGAGATACCGGCCTCGGCCAGCGCTGCGGCCGACTCCGCCGCCAGCCGACGATCGGAATCCTCGAGGAGGACGAGCAGCCGGGCGACGGCCCGCTCGGCCTTGGAGGAGAACCGAGACCCCGCCTGAGCACGCAGGATCTGACCGATGCCCCACACGGCATGGAGACGGGCCCGTCGCTCCCGTCCATCCATCGCCACCGTTCCGAGTCCTTCGAGGACCGATTCCCCGCGCTGGGCCAGGTCCCACTGGGCCGCCAGTCGGAGACGACGATCCGCATGCGCGAGCAGCCCCAGCAGCGCCGCCTGCTTCTGCCCAGCCAGTCCCGACGCGAGGAGGTCTTTCACCTGTCGGACCGCCTCCATCTCGGCGACATCGAGAGCCGTGGTCGGCGTGATCCGATAGATCCTGCCGCGGGGGGTCTGTCCCCAACCGCTCACCCAGTCGAGGACATAGGCCGCACCATCAGGCCCGAAATCCACGTCCGTCGGCCAGCAGCCCCAGAGAAACTGGTCCTTGGCATCCAGCTCGAAGCTGGCCCCTCGGGGCTTCACGGAGAACGACCAGACGCCCCCCGGGAAATCACAGTGCAGGAACCGACCCTTGAGCTGCGGGCCGAACCCGGTGCCGGGATAGAAGGCCAGTCCGCTGGGGCCTTGGCTCACGGTCCCGGCAGGCGGCAGGATGCCGTCCTTTCCGCCCTTCCAAAGCGCCTCCTGCACCCAGGGACCGAATCCCTCCATATGCTGGTAGCTGGTGCGCCAGCCATAGTCGCCGCCCTCCACCAGGTGCAGGACCCGACACGGATCCGCACCGGCCGTGTCGTTGTCGACGGTCCAGAGGTTGCCCTCGTCGTCGAAGGCGAGTTCCTGGGGATTGCGGAGTCCGAAACAGAACAACTCCAGCCGCCGGCCATCCGGTTCGCACCGCAACACCCCCCCGGTGTCGGGCAGGTTGATCACGACCCCTTCCCGGTTTGTCAGACACAGACCACGATCGCCAAAGCTGAAGTAGATCCGGCCATCAGGACCGCGGAGGAGTCCGTGGAGATCGTGTCCCGAGACGCCGATATGGACCCCGAATCCATGGGCGATGCGATGGTCCGGACGGGGTTCAAGCGGCTGGGTCGGGGCGTCCTGGATTTCCGGAAAGCGCCAGATGTCCGGGATGTTGGCGAAGTAGATCTGTCCGGCGGCCGCAAGCACGCCGGCGGCGTTGCCAGCGGTC
>CAZZKQ010000317.1:0-4690 GCA_964654875.1 uncultured Verrucomicrobiota bacterium
CCCGGGGGTGTTTCTTGTTTCTGGGCCGTGACTTGACGCCTGATGCATCAGGCCCCCACGTTGAGTTTCTCGGGTGGCATTCCCTCGCTGTGAGATTCCTGCAACGGAATCCCTGCGGCTGTGTCTTCTGAGGATCGAAAGAGTCATCATGGCGACTGGAAAACGGAATTCGGGCCGAACCCTCCTGCTATCCCTCCTCGGAGTGGCCGTCCTCGGCGGGGGTGGGGCCGCGGCGTACTTCAAGACCCGGACCCAGGTCCTCACGGTCCAGACCGAACGCGTCGCCCGACGCAACCTGGTCGAGACCGTCACCGCGACCGGCAAGATCCAGCCCGTCCTGCAGGTGAAGATCAGTCCCGAGGTCTCCGGCGAGATCATCGAGCTGCCGGTCAAGGAGGGGCAGGCCGTGAAGAAGGGCGACCTGCTCGTGCGGATCCGGCCCGACACCTACGAGGCGGCCCGCAACTCGGCCAATGCGGTGTTCCGGACGGCCGAGGCGGACCTCGCCACGGCGGTGGCCCAGCAGAGCCAGGCGGACGTCGAGCTGCGCCGGGTCCAGCAGCTGTTCGAGCGGAAGATCGTGGGCGAGGCGTAGTACGACACCGCCAAGACCACCCGGGAGGTCCGGTCCGCCCAGACCTCCGCCGCCCAGCACCGCGTCGACAACGCCAAGGCGTCGGTCCGACGCGCCGAGGAGGACCTCCTCAAATGCACCATCTACAGTCCCATCGACGGCACCGTCTCGAAGCTGACCTCCGAGACCGGCGAACGGGTGGTCGGCACGGGCATGATGGCGGGCACCGAGATCATGGTCGTGGCCGACCTCACCGAGATGGAGGCCCGGGTCGAGGTGGGTGAGGTGGATGTGCCGCTGGTCGGCCTGGGACAGGCGGCGCGACTGGAGGTCGACTCGTTCCGCAACCGCAAGTTCAACGGCAAGGTCACCCAGATCGCGAACTCCTCGAAGACGGGACTCGGGGCTGCCGCGGCTGCCGCCCAGCAGGATGCCACCAAGTTCGAGGTCCGCATCCGGATCCTCGACCGCGAGCGGTTCCTTCCCGGCATGTCCGTCACGGCCGACATCGAGACCCGCTACCGGACCAACGTCCTCACGGTCCCGATCCAGTCGGTCACGACCCGCCTGCCCTCCGGCCTCAAGAAGACGGATGCCAAGGCCGAAGCGAAGGAGAAGATGGAGCAGCGGGAACTGCAGGAGCTCGGGGCGGTTCCGGACAAGCGCCGGGAAAAGACCGAGAAGCCCGTCGATGTGGTCTTCACCGTGGTGGACGGCAAGGCGCGCCAGCTGCCGGTGAAGCGGGGCATCAGCGACGACACCCACTACGAGATCATCGAGGGTGTCAGTGACGGCCAGGAGATCGTGAGCGGCAGCTACAAGGCGATCGCCCGGGAGCTCGACATCGACCTTCCGGTCCGGGTCGACAACCAGCCGAAGGACACGGCGACACCGTCTTCCCCGTAGCCCGCTCCACCGCGAGGATCCCATGCCCCTGATCCGCATCCGCGATCTGACCCGCCACTATGTGATGGGTTCCGAGACAGTCCACGCCCTGCGTGGGGTCTCCCTCGACATCGAGAAGGGGGAGTACCTCGCGATCATGGGTCCGTCCGGGTCGGGCAAGTCGACCCTGATGAACCTGTTGGGCTGTCTCGACACCCCGAACAGCGGTTCCTACGAGCTGAACGGCACGAATGTCGCCGATATGGACGACAACGCCCTGGCGGAGGTCCGGAACCGCGAGATCGGGTTCGTCTTCCAGAGCTTCAACCTCCTGGCGCGGTCGGATTCGCTGCACAATGTCGAGCTGCCCCTCGTGTATGCGGGGGTGCCGGTGGAGGAGCGGTTGGAACGGGCGCGTCAGGCGCTGGCGAACGTGGGATTGGCCGAACGGATGCACCATCGTCCGAATGAACTCTCCGGCGGCCAGCGCCAGCGGGTCGCGGTGGCGCGGGCGCTGGTCAACACCCCGAGCATCGTCCTGGCCGATGAGCCCACGGGGAACCTGGATTCCCGGACGGGCGAGGAGATCCTGGGCCTGTTCGAGCAGCTGTCGCGTCGTGGCAACACGATCATCGTGGTCACCCACGAGGAGGACGTGGCCCAGCATGCCCGTCGGATCATCCGCATCCGGGACGGGTTGATCGCGGCCGACGAGATCAACCCAAGGCCCCGCAGCGCCGGGGCCTCGAGCCTCCACGTCGCATGACCCTTGCCTCGGAGTTCCGTGAAGCGGTTCGGATCGCCTGGTCTTCGCTGCGGTCCAATATCCTCCGGACCTCCCTGACCACGCTGGGAATCGTCATCGGCATCCTGACCGTCACCCTGATGGGTACGGCGATCACGGGGCTCAACTCGGCATTCCGGAAGAGTGTCGGGGCGATCGGGGCCGACGTGCTCTTCATCCAGAGGTTCTCGTGGTTCTCGAGCGAGGCCGAGTGGCGGGCGAGCCGCAACCGGAGGGAGCTGACCCTCCAGAACGCCCGGGACGTCGAGCGTCTCTCGACCTTTGCCAAGGCGGTGAGCGTGGAGAGCAACGGTCGCGGCACGGTCCAGCTCGACCGGCGCAAGGCCAAGGGGGTCTGGGTCGCCGGCAACAGCGACCAGAGTCTCGAGGTCCGGGGCCTCACGCTGACGGCCGGCCGCTGGCTCTCGCCCGGGGACGTGCAGGCGGGGCGGGCGGTCTGCGTGATCGGATCCTACATCGCCGAGAAATTCTTCCCCTACGGCGGTGCGGTGGGGTCGCGGATCAAGCTCAACGGGATGCCCTTCGAGGTGGTGGGGGTGCTCGACAGGCAGGGGTCGTTCTTTGACGGGACCAATCTCGACAACCAGATGGTGATCCCGATCACCCGGTTCACCGAGGAGATGACCCGGTTCCCCGACTTCTCCATCGCGGTGAAGGTGCGGAATCCCGAGCTGATGGAGGAAGCCCGACAGGAGCTGACCGGGATCATGCGCAAGCTCCGTCGGGTGCCGCCGGATGCGCCGGACGACTTCTCCATCAACCAGCAGGAGGCCATCGTCGCCTTCTTCAACCGCGTCGGAGGCACCATCGCGCTGGTGGCCCTGTTCATCACGAGCCTGTCGCTGTTCGTCGGCGGCATCGGGATCATGAACATCATGTTCGTGAGCGTGGCCGAGCGGACCCGGGAGATCGGCATCCGGAAGGCGATCGGAGCCAAGCGTCGGACGATCCTGGTCCAGTTCCTCGTCGAGGCCGCGTCGATCACCCTGGGGGCCGGCGTCGCCGGGATCCTGATCGCATGGCCCCTGACGCTGGTGATCGACCAGTTCCTGGCGGCGACGATGCCGTGGTGGCTGGTGGGTCTGGCGTTGTTGATCTCGACCGCCACCGGCGTGGTGAGTGGCTTCCTCCCGGCGTGGCGGGCGGCGGGGATGGATCCCGTGGACGCCCTGAGGGCCGAGTGAGGTCCCGCATCGAAGCCCCATGAGATCCCGGATCCCACTTGGCACGGAGCTTCGCGAGGCGTTGGGCATGGCGTTCCATGCGATCGGAGCCCACAAGCTTCGGTCTGCCCTCACGCTCCTGGGCATCCTGATCGGAGTGTTCAGCATCATCCTGGTCGCGACGGCGATCCAGGCCCTGCAGCGGAACATCGAGCGGGAGATGGCCCAGCTGGGCAGCCACACCTTCCAGATCCAGCGCTTCCCGGCGATCCATGTGGAGGACGACGACGAGACGATCGATCAGTATCTGCGACGGAAGCGGTTCTATCTGGACACGGCCCGCCAGCTCGAGCAGCGGGCGACCCTGGCGCGTCATGTCGGCGTGGTGGCGGAGGTCGACCGCGGCGAGGCGGCGTCGGACTACGGCAAGACCCCGCCGACGGTGTCGCTCCGGGGCATGTCCGCGCCGGCCTTCGAGACCCGGAGCCTCGTGGTGGAGGAGGGGCGGGCGCTGGCGGAGTCGGATGAGGAGGCCTCGCGGCCCGTGGCGGTGCTCGGTGCGGACCTGGCGAAGAAGCTGTTCCCGTTCGGATCGGCCCTCGGTCAGACCATCCTCTTCAAGGGGATGCGCTTCTCCGTCGTTGGGGTGCTCCAGCCCAAGGGAAGCCTGTTCGGCTCCAGCCAGGACAGCTTCATCGCGGTGCCCATCACCTGGGTGCTGCGCCGATACGGGCGGGAGACGCCGCTGTCGATCCAGGTCCAGGCCCCCAGCCAGGAGGCGTTCCCGGATGTGATGGAGCAGACGCGGGGGATCCTGCGTCAGCTGCGGAAGACGCCCCCGGGGGCACCGGACGATTTCGAGATCGTGTCGAATGACTCGCTGATCACGCAGTTCCGGACCATCACCCTGGCCGTGCGGGCGGGGGCTGGGATCATCAGCAGCATCGCCCTGGTGGCGGCGGGGATCGGGATCATGAACATCATGCTGGTGAGCGTGACGGAGCGGACCCGGGAGATTGGCATCCGTCGTGCGATCGGGGCCAAGAAGCGGAACATCATGACCCAGTTCGTCCTCGAGGCGGTCGTCTTGAGCGAGATTGGTGGCATCCTCGGGGTGATCCTCGGAATCGCGGTGGGCAATGTCGTGCCGATCCTGCTGAAGGTTCCTGCGGTCCTGCCGTGGGATTGGGCGTTGATCGGACTCGGGGTGTGTTCGGTCGTGGGCGTGGTCTTCGGGACCTATCCAGCCTGGAAGGCGGCGAA
>CAZZKQ010000318.1:0-4677 GCA_964654875.1 uncultured Verrucomicrobiota bacterium
CGTCGGACCCGTCCACCGGTGGAGCCGGCCATCAAGGCCTCGATTTCCTCGCGGGTGACCTCATTCGCATCGCCCTCGATGGAATGCGCGAGGCATGAGGCTGCGGTGGCAAAGCGGACCGCCTGTTCCGGGTTTGAGAGGTCCGGAGTGTTCCAGGCGAAGATCAGCCCGGCTGAGAAGGCGTCGCCGCCTCCAATTCGGTCCACGATCTGGGTGATCGCATAGGGTGCATGCCGACCCTCCGCATCCGTCGGGGCCCAGTGGTCCTCCCCGGTCGCGACCGTGTAGAGGCATCCGCCCCAGAGATGATGGTGCGCCGAGACGCCCTGGCGCTGGGTCATGGCGATGGCCTGCAGCCTCGGGAACCGCGCGGCCAGTTGGGTCATGACGTCGAGGGTCGCCTCCCGGTTCGGGGGATCCTTGGACGGGGAGGTGCCTCGGGGACGGATGTCCAGCATGGAGGCAGCGTCCTCCCGGCCGGCGATCAGATGGGTGACGTGGGGCAGGACCCGGTTCATTTCCCGGGTGGCGAGATCCTGCGGCGACAGGCTGGAATCCCAACGCCACAGCTTGGATCGAAAGTTGAGGTCGCAGGAGACGGGAATCCCCAGCTGCATCGCAGTCCGGGCAGCCTCGAGATTGGCCTCCGCCGCGAGGGTGGACAGGGCCGGGGTGATCCCGGTGAGGTGGAGCCAGCCGGCATCCGAGAGAACTTCCGACCATCGATAGGCGGCCGACGGAGTCGTGGCGAGGGCGCTGCCTTCCCGGTCGTAGACCACCAACCCGCCCCGCTGGTTGGCCCCCTTCTCGACAAAATAGAGCCCCAGTCGGCTGTCGGATCGCCGGACCACGCGGTCGAGTCCGACACCACGCCCCCGCAGACTGGCCAGACAGGCGTCCCCGATCTCGTTCGCGGGGAGTGCGGTGATGTAGCAAGTCCGCAGGCCCAGCAGGGCGAGCGAGCTGAGGACATTGGCTTCGGCCCCTGCGAACTCGATGTCGACCGAGCCCGGCATGCATTGGGCGAAGCGGCGGAACCCGGGCATCGAGATCCGCCCGAGGATCTCTCCGAAGGCGACGATGGGTTTCATGAAGGGAGTGGGGCCTGTTGCTGGGTGACCTGGATCCGGACGTTCCGAGCGGCATCGCGGATGCCGGCCCAGTCGCCACTGCGGATCCGTTCGATCGAGGCGATCCAGGATCCACCGAGGGCGATCACGCCGCGTTCCTGGAGGAATGCCGGGGCGTTCTCCGCGGTGAGCCCTCCGAGCGGGATGAATTGCACCCCCAGGTGGAGGTAGGGCGCCACGGTGGTGCGGAACTGGACCGGGGTTCCCTGGGTTGCGGCAGGGAAGAACTTGAGGATAGGACATCCCAGTTCCACCCCGAGCTCGATGTCGCTCGGCGTGTACACCCCCGGGGCGAAGGGCAGGCCCAACTCCCGGGCGGCATCGATCACCAATGGGTTCAGTCCTGGCGCGACTGCGAACCGGGCTCCGACGTCCTGGGCCTGCTGCACCTGTCGCGGTGTCAGCACGGTGCCGGCGCCGACGCATAGGTCCGGAAACGTCGTGCGGATGCGTCGGATGCCCTCGAGGCCTGCCGGCGTCCGAAGCGTCAGCTCAAGAAGATCAACCCCTCCCTGCAGTAGCGTCTCAGCGAGGCGTTCGGCGGCGTCAGGGTGGTCCACAGTGGCCACGGCAACCACGCGGGAACTTCGGAGGGCGTCAACCCACGCGACCATGGCGGGATTCAGACGGAAGGGGTTGGGATCGGGATCCATGGGTGTCGCTGACGAGCTTACTTCAGATCCTCCCCCCGTAGCCCATTCAAGGTCCAGTCGAGGTTGTAGATCGGGGTGTTGCCGTCCTTGAACGGGGCGTTCAGTCGGTCGTAGAGGGCGAACTCTGCATGTCCTTCGACGAACAGGAGGGACATGCCCTTGGTGCCGTGTCCGGAACTCGTGGTGCCTTTCCGGATGTCGTTCCACTTGCCCTTGGTGCTCGCGAAGCAGGGCGAGATGGCCTTCTTGGTCGGATAGATCACCTCGGGGACCCTCCGGAGGCGCATCACCGAGCCATCGTCGGTGTGGTAGAATTGGAAGTAATAGTAGTAGGACGAAGGGAACAGCAGCTCGTTCGTGGCGATGGCCTTGGTGGACTGGGCCCACTCGACGTTGAAGCCGCGCCCCTTCTCGGCGGGGCAGACGAAGAAGGCCCGCGAGTTGGTGCTGATGTAGGGGTCGATGAGTTTGAGCAGGTCGACGAATCCCATCTGCGGCCAGTCGCGTCCCGAGTAGGGGAAGGCGTCCCGGTTGTCGCTGGTGTACAGGCTGAAGGTGATCCCCAGCTGACGCAGGTTCGAGAGGCAGCGTGCCTGATGGGCCTTCGCCTTGGCCTTGGCCAGGGACGGCAGGAGCATGCCGGCGAGGATGGCGATGATCGCGATGACGACCAGGAGCTCGATCAGAGTGAACGCCAGGCGATGGGAGGAATGCCTCTTGGAGTTCATGCCGAGACAGTGTCGGGAATGCCGTCGGTGTGCGAGGGCGGACTCGGTATGGGATCAGCCGGGATGTCCGGCTGGCGTCGAAGCGCAGTTGCCGGACGGGGGGCGCGCCGTACGGTCACGGGTTCGTTGACCCAGTCCAACCATGCCGCCCAAAACCTGTCGCAACCTCATCGTCATCCTTGGCGACCAGCTTGACGAGGCGTCGGCCGTCTTTCGGGACATGGATCCGAAGAGGGACTGGATCTGGATGGCGGAGGTCTCCCATGAATCCACCAAGGTCTGGAGTTCCAAGCCAAGAATTGCGGTGTTCCTTGCCGCAATGCGGCACTTCCGGGATCGGTTGCGGCACCTGGGGTGGACCGTGATGTACCGGGAACTCCTCCCGGAAGGAGTGGAATGGACGGGATGGGGCAGGGAGCCGGCTCCTGACGAGATGGATGCCGGGGAGAGCTTCACCGAACAGCTGGCCTGGGCCGTCGGTGTGGTCCGTCCCGGGGGGCTGGTGACGGTGGAACCTGGCGAGTGGTCGGTGGCCGAGGAGATCCGTGGAGTCGCCACCCGGTTGGGGCTCCCGCTGGAGGTCCGCCCGGATTCCCATTTCCTCTGCTCCTTGGAGGAGTTCCGACGTCACGCCTCGGGTCGGCGTCAGCTCCGGATGGAGTTTTTCTACAGGGAACAGCGCCGTCGGCTGGGCATTCTCATGGAGGGGGACCAGCCGGCGGGCGGGGCGTGGAATTTCGATGCGGAGAACCGGGAGTCCTTCGGCAAGGATGGGCCCGTCTCCGTGCCCCCACCGCGCGCGTTCCCGCCCGACACGATCACCGCAGGGGTCCTCGGGATGGTTCGACACCGATTCGAGCGCCACCCCGGATCTCTGGACCGTTTCGACTGGCCGGTCACGCGGCCCCGGGCCTTGGAGGCCCTGGAGGAGTTCATAACCCATCGGTTGCCCCAGTTCGGCCGCTGGCAGGATGCCATGTGGGCCGGAGAGCCGTGGCTGTACCACTCCCGGCTTAGTGTTGCGCTCAATCTCAAGCTCCTGCATCCCCGGGAGGTGGTGGAGGCCGTGGAAACGGCGTGGAAAGCCGGGACCGTGTCCCTCGCCTCGGCGGAGGGGTTCATTCGTCAGGTGATCGGGTGGCGGGAATACGTCCGGGGGATCTATTGGACCTCGATGCCGGGCTATCTGGAACGGAACGCCTTGGGGGCGGACCAGCCATTGCCGGTGTGGTTCTGGACGGGGAAGACCGACATGAACTGCCTCGCCGACACCCTCCGGCAGACGCTCGATCTCGGGTATGCCCACCACATCCAGAGGCTCATGGTGACCGGGCTGTTTTCCCTGCTCTTCGGGGTCCGGCCCCGGGAGATCCATGCCTGGTATCTCGCCGTGTATGTCGACGCCGTCGAATGGGTGGAATTGCCCAACACCCTCGGCATGTCCCAATACGCGGACGGAGGCGTGATGGCGTCCAAGCCCTATATCGCCTCCGGGAAATACATCGATCGGATGTCCAACTACTGCCGGGGATGCCGCTACGATCCGGCGGAGTCGATGGGGCCGAGGGCCTGTCCTTTCACGACCCTCTACTGGGATTTCTTGATCCGGCATGAGGCTCTGCTGGCCACCAACCCCCGGATGGGCATGCAGGTGCGGAATCTGGGGCGTCTGGGTCCGGATCGACGGAGGGACATCCAGGTTCAGGCAGAACGGTTTCGGGCCTCCGGCGCCGTTGCAGAGCCTTGGGGACTGTCGGCCTCCTGAAGAACCCTGCTGAACCCGACGTATGTTGGCGGGGCTTCAATCCCGGTCCTGTATCCTTTGGCATCGATCTGCTTGGTTCACTCGGTTTTGCGTGATCCTCACGCCGGTGGATCGGTGTGGATCCCGCGCCGTGGTGGTTGCCACTGCAGGCTTTGCAGGAAACCCTCCAACGCGGACCCGGTGTGGACTCTGGCACTGGGACTGCTTCTTCCGGGAAAAGGCGTTGACACTGAAATGCGGCGAAACCTAGTGTCCGCGGCACTTCACTCCACTACTCACAACCAAACCTATGAATCGTCTCCGACAGCACAAGTTCAGCGCGTTCACGCTGATCGAGCTCCTCGTTGTGA
This sequence comes from uncultured Verrucomicrobiota bacterium, assembly GCA_964654875.1. Taxonomy (GTDB): domain Bacteria; phylum Verrucomicrobiota; class Verrucomicrobiia; order Limisphaerales; family UBA9464; genus UBA9464. The sequence continues at coordinate 4,627 of CAZZKQ010000318.1, forward strand.
TCGCGATCATCGCGATCCTCGCCGGCATGCTCCTGCCCGCCCTCGCCAAGG
>CAZZKQ010000319.1:0-4673 GCA_964654875.1 uncultured Verrucomicrobiota bacterium
CGCCCCGCCTACGCCGAACGGAAACTTGTGCTGGGTCCAGACCGGATCCCCGGCAAGCGAGGCCGGCTGCTCCCACCATCCATCCTTCTCGAGCAGATCCATGCGGCCATCGCCGTTCACATCACCCACCCCCATGCCATGGGTGAACCGATGGTAGTTGTTGTTGGGGCTCAACGGATGCCAGGTCCAGAGGGCCGCAGGAGTGTTCGGATCCGGACTCGCCCATCCGTAGCTGCCCTTGGAGGAACAGACGATCTCCGGCACCCCGTCGCCCGTGATGTCGATGTAGTTTGGCGACTCGTTGTCGGTGACCTCGATCGCGACATGCTCCGTCCAGAGGCCCGGCTGGCCCTTCGGGTTTTCGTACCACGACGACTTCTCACCCGGGAAGCCGAGGATCAGGATGTCGTCCCAGCCGTCCTTGTTGAGGTCGGTCCCGAACGCGAAGAAGTTCTTGGAGTAGGTGTTGTTCTTGCCGAGGGCCCCCTCGAATCCGGGGATGGTCTTCTCCGTGCCGTCGGCCTGCTTCAGCTTGAACGTCTCGGACGCCGGCGCGTAGGGACGCCGCGTCTTGAAGTCGGGTCCCGCCCACCAGAACGGCCCATACACGAGGTCCATCACGCCATCGTGGTTGAAGTCCCCGGCATTCGCCCCCTCCGCCCAGAACTGGTCGGTCATCTGGCTCTTCTTGAACGACACCAGCATGGGCTGGGCGGCCTCCAGGACGGAGCCGAGGACAAGACCGGTGGACAGCGCGAGCGCGGCCCGGTGGAGTGCGGGGGAATGCATGACGACGTTGTCGGAGTCCCGGGCGACCGGGTCAAGCGGCGTCTGTGGATCGGCCGCCGCCTCGTGCGGGATCCGTGCGGTTCCCCGGGCTATCGGAACTCCACATCCACGGCCCGGAACCCTGCCGCGACGCCGAGCGCGTTCAGCTGGAGCCGGGTGCGCTCCTCGGCGTCCCGGAGGATGCCGGCGGCTCGCGCCGCCTTGCGGATGCTCTCGAGGGCCTGCCGCCGGGCGTCCTGCTCCATCTGCTGGTCGAACTGCCGAAGGATCCCCGTGCTGCGCTCAAGGACCTCCGTGCGGGACTCGTCGAGGTAGGTGTCGACCAGCTGGGGACGCGGCAGCCTCAGCCGCAACCGGTCGCCGTCGATCGAGACGTCGGACTTCGTGATCTTCCGCAGGTCGACGCCGGCCTTCACGACCCCATGGGCGATCATCAGGAGACGGTTCTGGCCGTACCACTTCACGTCGTCCAGGACGACCACCTTCTCGAAGACATACTGGACCGTAACCAGCTGCGAGAGGGCCTGGACCTGGGTGACGACGGCGGCCGTGTCGGCGATCCCGGACCGGCCGGCGGGACGCATCGACCGGGCCACCAGCATGCCGGCCCCGAAGACGAGGCCGATCACCGCCAGACCGACCGCCAGCAGCCCGGCCCACAGGAGTCGCGGATTCATGGCGTGGGCGGCGCCACCGGGGGCACCGTTCCGGGCTACCAGCGGATCTTGTCCGGGAAGTACTCCCGGATCAGCTCCTCATAATAGGGACGCAGCTTCACGGCGTCCGGCTTCTCGTGGCTCTTGGTATAGAGATCGTAGGGATTGAACCGGAGCACCCACGGCAACATGGCGCGGTCGTGGTCGTTCAGCAGGTAGTCGTAGCAGCCCTCCCGATGCCACGGGTAGAAGCTGTGGAACCGCAGCATCGCGAGCCCCTCGGGCGGCAGGTAGTCCTTGCAGACCTGGTAGATGTACTCGTCGTGCCCCCAGGAGATGTCGACCGCATCCAGACCGCACCCCTCCTTGTAGACCCCGAGCCGGGTCTGGTAGGCCGGGTTCTGGGAATCGGGATTCGCCTCGAAGAACCTCGAGAACACGATCTTCGGGGCAAAGGCACATCCGGTCGGGAACGTGTCGCCCACCACCGCCCACTGCGGCTCGCCCCAGAGGCACAGGATCTTGCCGAGGTCATGGACGAACCCGGTCAGGACCATCCACCGGGGCTGGCCGTCGCGACGCAGCTGCTCGGCCGTCTGGAGGAGATGCTCGAGCTGGGACATGTCCGTGTCCGGATCGCTGTCGTCCACCAGCTGGTTGAGATACTCGGCCGCCTCCCAGATGCCCATCTTCATGCGGTTGAGGCCCAGGTACTCCTTCTTCTTGGCCCGGACGAACTCGTGAGTCTGGAACTGGTGGTTCAGCCGGTAGAACTCCCGGACCGTGGGCCGGGCATCCGCCTCGTAGTTGCGGAATTCCGACTGCTTCTTCTCGGGATCATGGCCCACGGTGGGCTTCCTGTCGGCGGGTGCCGCAACGGGCTCGGGGTACCGCTGCTTGTAGAAATCCTCGACCTCATCGAGGCTCTGGAGGGGTTGATGCTCTGCGGACGTGGCGGTCTTCATAGGCGACGGTCCGAAAATAACGGGAGCACGGAGGATGTCAGCAGGGGATTCGTCGCCCTGGGACACCCGGTTCGAGGCCTCCCGCCACAGAGTCCAGCCACGGACTTGCGGCGCAGCCGGCCGGGAGATGATGATTCCCGGCATGAAGGATGTCATGCGGGTCGGGATCATCGGGGGCGGGTTGATGGGCCGGGAGGCGGCGAGCGCGTTCGCCCGGTGGTTCGTCCTCGAGCGGTTCCCCGTGCGGGTCGAGCTCGTGGCGGTCTGCGATCTCCAGGAGACGTTGCTCGACTGGTTCCGCCAGATCCCCACGGTCCGCCTGCTCACCAAGGATCACCGAGAGCTCCTCGCGTCGCCCGACGTCGACGTCGTCTACGTCGCGGTCCCCCATCATCTCCACGAGTCGATCTATCTCGAGGTCCTCGCCGCCGGAAAGGATCTGCTGGCCGAGAAGCCGTTCGGGATCGATCTCGCAGCGGCCCGCAGGATCCGGGATGCCGCGGTGGCCTCGGGACGCTTCGTGCGCTGCAGCTCCGAGTTCCCCTTCCTCCCCGGGGCCCAGCGCGTGGTCGACATCGCCCGCTCCGGGAAGCTCGGACGCCTCCTCGAGGTCCATTCCTGCTTCTGGCACGCCAGCGACCTCGACCCCTCGAAGCCCGTGAACTGGAAGCGTCAGGTGAGGTACTGCGGCGAGATCGGCGTCATGGGCGACCTCGGCATGCACGTCGTGCACATCCCGCTGCGCCTCGGCTGGAATCCCGTCCGCGTCTACTCCCAGCTCCAGAAGGTCTACACGGAGAGGCCGGATGGGAAGGGTGGCTTCGCGGCGTGCGACACGTGGGACAATGCCCAGCTCCACTGCGATCTCGAGGTCTCGGGATCCACGGTGCCGATGCGGCTGGAGATGAAGCGCCTCGCCCCGGGGGCCACGAACACCTGGTGGGTGGAGGTGCTCGGCACCGAGGGCGGGGCCCGGTACTCCACGGCGGAGCCCAAGACGCTCTGGGTCTTCGAACGGCAGAAGGAGCAGCGATGGGTCCGGATCGACCTCGGATTCCAGACTCCGTTCCCGACGATCACCGGCGGGATCTTCGAGCCGGGGTTCCCCGACTGCTTCCTGCAGATGTGGGCGGCCTACGCCGCGGAGAGGGCCGGCGCCCTGGAGGGACGCTTCGGCTGTGTCACCCCCGACGAGGCGGTGCGCAGCCATGAACTCTTCGCGGCCGGGCTGGAGTCGCACCGGACCCGCGCCGCCATCGCGGTCTAGGCCCTGCGCCGGTCGGCCCGGAAAAAAGGCCGCCGCCGGACGTCTCCGACGGCGACCCATGGACGACGGTGCCCGCCGCGGGGATGACCCCGGTGGGGATGGGTAGTGCAGTGATGAACTGACACGGACTCCGGAAGCCCGTCCCAGCGACGAGGCACCATCTGGGTTCTGAGAGAGCACCCCGGATGCCACCCCGGAGTCCTCGCATCGCTGCAACGGACTCGCGACGGCGTTCCCGTCGGAATGCCCCAGAAACGCCCGTCCCCGGCCCGTCTGCATGCGGTTTGAGGAGCGGCACCGGTTCCGCCGGATGCCCTGGATCCCAATAGGACCCGACCCGCCGCTTCTCAAAAATGCCCAGGAACCTGGAATCGGCCCCACCGGGGAGCTGGCTGACCGGCCGGGATTCAGGAATGCTGGAGCGCATGGCGCAGGATGACCTGTTCGTGGTCGGGGATTCCCCGGTCCCGCCGGAGGCCCCGAAAGCCGCCGGGGTCGCGTCGTCCCCTGCCCCGCTGGCCGCTCGGCTCAGACCCCGGACGCTCTCGGAGTACACCGGCCAGTCCCACATCCTCGGCCCCGGCAAGCTGCTGCGCAGGGCCATCGAAGCCGATCGGATCCAGTCCCTCATCCTCTACGGTCCCCCCGGGACCGGGAAGACCTCCCTCGCCCAGATCATCGCAACCCAGTCACGATGCCGGTTCGAGCGCCTCAGCGGGGTGGAATCGAATGTCGCCGACATGCGACGCATCCTCAGCGGCGCCAGCCATCGCCTCCAGAACACCGGGCAGCCCACCCTCCTGTTCGTCGACGAGATCCACCGGTTCAGCAAGTCCCAGCAGGACGTCCTGCTGCCCGACGTCGAGTCGGGTGTGATCAAGCTCGTCGGCGCCACCACCCACAACCCCTTCTTCTTCGTCAACTCACCGCTGGTGTCGCGGTCCCAGATCTTCGAGCTGCGTCCGCTCACGGAGGACGATCTCCTCCACCTGCTCC
>CAZZKQ010000320.1:0-4656 GCA_964654875.1 uncultured Verrucomicrobiota bacterium
CGTGGACCGACGTGGGCGTTCCCTTCGATGGAACCGGAATCCGGCAGTCGCAACTCGTCGATGCCGACCTCACCAGTCGCTATTGGCGGCTCAACCGAGTCGATTAGCGGACTCCAACCAAAAATCGGAAGGAAAGCGCTGCCCTCCGGGTATCCCTTTGAGTCCTACCTCTCCACCGCCCTGAGGAACCACTGAGCGGCGTCTGCGGGAACCGTGATTGATCGGTTTTGTCGCTGTCATCCCTTATTTCTTGAATCTAAAATAGAAGATCCATCGAAATTCTTATAAGACACCACCTAAATTCCTATGAAAATGTGCTATTTCCCTTCGCGCTGAGATATAAGTGACGCAACCTTTTCCCGAAGGATTTTTTGGATATGCTTACGCTCTGGATTCGTATCACCGGTTGACGCCTCGAGCTGGTGTAAAAAATCCTTAAGCTTCCCAACGTCCTTCTCTGCGGTTAGAGTTTCAAGGATGCTGCGAAATTGAGGACTAATAGCCGTAGCCTCAGCATTGGCCTTAGCTTTCGCAAGATCTTCAGCAGCCTTAGCTTCGGCCTCTAATCTCTGCCGCTGCTGTCTATCATTCTCCACCTTGGCGACTAATCTCTGCCTTTCCCGCTCTTCTTCTTGCGCTTTTAATTTCGCTTCAGCCAAGGCTTTAGTTTCTGCTACTTGAGCTTCGGCTAGTGCCCCTTGACTCACAAGGCGTTGTTCAGCAACCCAAGCTGAAATCGAGGGTTCAGCGCCGATGCCTGCTTCCGTGGGAGCAATTGCGCCAAGTGCCCGAAGTAGATCATCCTCACTTTCAAGAACGCGGTCATTCGAAACCAACAGTTTCGTATTAACACCGCTTAGCGGAATAAGCCAAGAGTAACTCTCAGTTGAGTCCCCAACTTGTCGCTGACCCCGAGCCGCCAGCCAATCTGTTCCAGAGGCTTGAACAACGAATACTCCGTCTGCATCAGTTTGCGTAACTGCTGGGGGCATCATTCGAAAAAAAAGATCCTCCAGTGATTTTTCTGCGGATTCATTTATAATTCGAGTTAACACGGTCTGTTGAATTTTTTCAATTTTCGATCCGAACCCATTAGGGGTAATTGCCGCTAATCTCGCCAAATCATTTGTTAGCTCACTTAGTAGTTTTCTATTAGCCCGGTTGGTTGCAGAAAACCTTTGGGCTTTGCTCGCGAGTTCAACCAATTCTCGGCTGCCAACCACATGAACCCCGACTAACCCGAGTTTTACGCTCTCTCCTCCTTTGGTCACCACGAACACCTGACCAGACACCTCTCGTTTTGGGGAGCAGCCAGCGAATAAAAGACCCAAGCAAAGAGTTATCCAAAAAATGCCGAAACCCAATCTCATTTCTGAAGCAAACACCTGACCTTTTCGAGAGTCAACGCTCGCCTGCGATTCCGGGACCTTCGCCTTGCCGCGCCGGTCAACACGCAGGATCTAGGCTGAAAATGATGCAAGCACGGAGCTCAAGCCGCTCAATCCCCTTGGTGACGTCAGGCTTATCGAGTAGCGAGAACTGGTCGGAAGCCGACTCGGTTATTCCGGAATCCCGGTTCGCTGCCACTCCGACTAGCAGACCGAGTTCCCCCGTCGATGGTAAACCAACTGCCCCCCCGACACACATGGAAGGTACCTGAAATTGGACCTTCGGGATCAGTCGCACTTCCGGCGGGATATTCGCCATACCAATCGGAACACCATTCCCAAACATTCCCTATGGCATCGTATAAGCCAAAGGCATTCGGGGCTTTCCGCTTCACGGGATGACTTTGGCCCTCAGAATTTCCATCCCACCAAGCAATTTCATCGAGGTTACCGTAACGCAGTCCGGTCGACCATGCCCTAGCGGCATATTCCCACTCGGCTTCCGTAGGTAGGCGATATTCAAGTTGCAGACCAATGCGTCCTGCCGCCCGTTCTTTGTCCGTTAACCTTTGGCAATACGACACAGCTTCATCCCAAAGCACGCTTTCGACAGGTCTTTCCAAATTCCCCGTAAATGCTGACGGGTTAACTCCCATTATGTTTTGATACTCATATTGTGTCACCTCGTGATCGCATATCCAGAAGGATCGAGTGAGAGTTACTGAATGCTGCAATTCATCGGGTCTTCGATCTAGATCGGTATCCAAACTACCCATCAAGAAAGTACCAGCCTCAATCCAAACGAAGCCATCCGGCCCGTTAGATGGTGGTTTAGATACACCTCGATAAAACCGGGAACCAGTGTCCGGATCCGGATCGACCAAGATGGCACCCTCTGGACCGACCGCCATACTGATCCATGGAGTCCACGGCCCGACAGGTGATGAGGCTTTTTCGACGGCGAAAGTAGTTCCTGAAACCCCGCGAACCTTGACTCGTCGCGGCTGGACTTCCCCGGAGGCTGACCGGATCGGCATGGCCTCTAAGACTATCGACCTCACAGAAACCGAAACGGGCACGCTCCAGACACTGCCGGCATTGTTGGTCACCCTGACCTGATACTCACCGCTTTCGCTGGACTGAGCATTGGTGACCGTCAAGCGCGGCCCCGTAGCGCCGATGACAGCAACGCCGTCACGCATCCACTGGAAACTGAGCGGTGCGGTGCCGTGCGGTTCAATTTCAAGCAAGGCAGTCTCCCCCAGCAGGAGCGTCAAGGGAACTGGCTGCCTCAGGATCTCCGGGGCGTGGGCCGCCCCCATGGCCACCCGGAACCCCGTGTGACTGTCTCGGTATGCAGGGGTGTTCCACCCGCGAAATGCAGCGCGGGTGAATCGACTCCAGTCGTACCAGCTGGCCCCTCGCCCAGACCGAAACTCGTGGTTCGCACCCGACGTGTCATGACACCACTCAAAGACGTTGCCGATCGTGTCGTAGAGCCCCCAAGCATTCGGGGTCTTCTGGCGGATTGCGTGGGTCTGCCCCCCTGAGTTTTCGCCCCACCATGCGATGTCGTTCAGACTCCCATACCTAGAACCCGTCGTTCCCGCACGCGCGGCGTACTCCCATTCGGCCTCAGTCGGCAAACGGTACGCCTGCTGTGCGGTGATCCGCCCGGCAGCCCGTTCGCGCTCCGTCAGCTTCTGGCAGTACAGAACGGCCTCAGTCCAAGAGACCATTTCGACCGGCCGATCAGCACCTTTGAAGAGCGATGGATTGCTCCCCATCAGGGCCTGATACTCGGCTTGTGTGACTTCGTGATCGCAGAGCCAGAACCCGTTGGAAAAGGAGACCGCACGCTCTGCCTCATTCGCATATCGATCCGGGTCTGACATAGGGCTGCCCATCGTAAAGCCGCCCGGGGCGATCCAGACGAACCCCTCGAGACCAACCTCCTGTCTGGGTTGGACCGTCAATCGCGCCGTGTTGCTGGTGACGCTTCCCACCCCGTTGCTGACGACGACCGCGTAGTCTCCCTCGTCCGATGGCTGTGCGGTATGGATGGTGAGGGTTTCGGATGTCGCACCGACGATGTCACTGCCCTTGAACCTCCACTGGTAGGTCAGCGGCTCGCTCCCGCGGGCATTGACCGAAAGGGTCGCCGTCTGCCCCACGGTGACGGTTGTTGCGGTGGGCTGCGAAGTGATGGTGGGCGCCAGAACGAATCCTTCAGCGATGTCGGGCACCCCGTTTTGGTTCACGTCTGCATCGCCGATCTCAAGGGTCCACCGAGTGTAGTCCGGCCACGATGTGGAAAGGTTTCCGTCAACGAGGCTGAGGCTGCCGCGAAACCGGAGCGTTCCCGGCACCCGTGACAGGGTCGTCGCCAAGGCCGTCAGGTTCCCAGCGGGTGTCTTGATGGGCATGGAGCCCAGAACGACATTCCCAGACTTGATGTAGTAGTTTCCCACTGCCGATATCGCCAACGAGGACCCCAACTCCCCGGACAGGACCCCACCCAACGCAATCAGTGCCTTCGAGGGATTATAGGTGACCGTACCCGACGCCGAGCTGACGACACTTTCGCCGTCGTAGAAAATGGTTTGGCCGCCAACGACGGCAAACGCGTTGTAGGTGCCGGTCGTGGCTCCAGCCGCTCTCGAGATCGTGAACACAAGCTTCGCCGTATACGGACTCGGCCCGTAAGCATTGATGGTTCCGGAAAACGTGCCACCCATGGAGCGGTCCACCTGCGCGAAGTCGGGAACCCCATTTCCGTCTGAATCGGTCGCAGGAATCTCCATGACCGCAACGCCGTATTCGACGAACTGCCCCGACTGCCTGACACCGTATCCGGCCTCATAGCCTTGCGCGACGTTCGGCAACGGCCGCAGCTCGTTCCCTCCGATGATATCATTGGCGACAACATCGAAGTATGGGTAGGCGGTCCCTTTAGGCGTCGAAAAGACGATGGTCGTCCCCCAAGACGTCTTCGCAGGCCTGAGCGCAACGGAGTGACAGTATGCGTTGAATGTGCTGGCGATCTGAGCCGATACAGGAGCAAGCCCAACCGCGATCGCAGCAAGGATCCAGACCCATGGGGCAAAACATTTCATCGTTGGATCAGAATTCTGCAGAACTGAATCGAAGACCTCTAAAGACGGATTTCCGAATTGAGCGACCCCATAAGACTGGTGCAGCCCGTGATCTTGCGAATCCCGGACCTAGGACCAGCAGCATAAGGATTAGAATTTTGGCCAACGGCGAG
>CAZZKQ010000321.1:0-4653 GCA_964654875.1 uncultured Verrucomicrobiota bacterium
CGTGGCTGTCCCGGGTCGATCTCGATCGCCCGCTCGATCTGAGCGAGGGCGCCATTGGTGTCGTTGAGGTTCCGCAGGAGGATGTTGCCGAGCTCGAGCGGAATCTCCGGGTTCCTCGGATCACACCGCATGGCCTCCCGGACCGCGGCGACGGCCTCGGCGTCCCGATCCATGGCGAGCCAGGCATTGGCGGCGGCGATATGGGCGTGGGAGGAGTTGGTGGCGAGCGACAGCGCCGATCGGGCGTCGGCCAGCCCCTGCTCGTGGCGTCCCAGGAGGACCTGGGTGTAGGAGCGCGTGATCCACGGGGCGATGTTTTTGGGATCCCTGGTGATCAGACGGTCGAGCACCGGCAGGGCCTTGTCGGCCTGTCCGACCTGGTTCAGGGCCATGGCCTGCTGGTGGCTCAGTCCCGGGTGGTCGGGATGGAACTTCAGGGCCTCGCCGAGAAGTTCGACGGCGACATCGGGTCGACCTGCACCGCACAGCTCCTCCGCCTGCACCAGCTGGTCGGGAATCGATTTCATGTGGTGGTGGGCCAGTTCCGACCAATCGTCGGACATCGGATGCCGCACCGAGGCCGCACCGACGGCGAGGGCGATCCGGGCCTCATTGGTGCGGCCGACCGACCGGTAGGCCTGACCAAGCAGGAATCGAGCGGGCCTGGCGGTGGCATCGAGATCGAGGCTCTTCTCCAGCAGGGGCACGGCGTCGGAGGCGCGGCCCTGACGGAGTCTGATTTCGCCGAGTCCGGCGGGTCCCCGCCATTCGTCGGGGGCGAGGGTGGAGAGCTTGTTGAAGGCGGTCTCGGCGAGGGCGAGGTCTCCGGTCCGCAGAGCGCATTCCCCAACGCGATACCAGCCGGGGGCGAAACCGGGTTCCTGGGCGGTCAGGGTCTGGAACTCACGGAGTGCACCGGGGAGGTCTGACAGCTCCTCCAGCGCGACGGCCGCGTACATGCGGGCCAGGGGTTCATCGGGGTCGATCCGGGCCGTGTCCAGGAACGCCTGTCGGGCCTCGTTCCAGAGGCCGTTGGCGGCATAGGCGATGCCCAGGGTGGCGCGGCGCGTGGCGCTCCGGGGGGCCTGGCGGACCCCTTCGATCACGGCCTCGAGATGGGCGCGGACCTGGGGGTCGAGGGCCGCGGCCTCCCGCGGCGTCGGGATCGGAAGCAGCGGTGGACGACGGACCCATTGGACCCCGGCGACGGCCACCAGCACGAGGAAGACCCCGGCGAGGATCCGGAGGCGTCGTGGGACCTGGGAGCCGGGGAGGGATGCAGGGGACGCCATGACGTGGAGGAACGTAGCAACTCCTACCGGCTCTGTCCTCCCCCGAGAGCCCAGTCCCGGGTCGAACGCTGTCGCGTCCCGGGTCGCACGGCACGGCTCCACCCAGTGCCGTGCCCGGTGTCCTCCGAGTTACCGCGTCGGGTTCTTCTCCTTCACGGAGGAGCGATCCTGCATCCAGGCGACGTCGTTGTTGTTGGGGGAGGGCTGGCCCAGCGCGAGCGGTGTGCCCTTCTTGAGACCGGGCATGGTCCGCTTGTCGGTCCACTTCTTGATCTCGGAGTGGCCGTCGACGAAGGCGAAGCCGCAGGCTCCGTTGTGATAGCTCGCGGGGTAGTCGACGATGGTGTAGGCGGAGGGCTTGATCGGATCGTAGCCGTCCATGTTCACCGCGAACCAGCCGTCGTTGATGCTGTCCTCACGCTCGTCGACGAACACCCAGGTCTGGGAGGGTTTCTGGATGGCGCCGAGCTTCTTGAACTGCCAGTAGCCGGCGGTGAAGGGGCCACCGCGCTCGCCGAGGTAGCCGTTCATCGAGATGGAGCGGACCCGCGGGACCCCGGTGCGGCCCTTGTTCAGGGACATGTCGGCCGGGCATTTGTACACGCCGGCGGACCCGGCGAACTTGCCAAGCTGGGAGTTCAGCAGGAAGAGGATGTTGGTGTTGTCGGGCGTGTAGCTCTGGTTGTTGAGCCAGCCGACGCACCAGGTCTGGTTGGTCTGGGCGGCACCGGTCCCGCCATCGAGATTCCCGGGCAGGGTGTCGTTGTTGTCGCCACAGAACAGGTTGTAGGCGAAGCCGAGCTGCTTGCCGTTGCTCATGCACAGGATGCCCTGCGCCTTGCTCTTCGCCTTGCCGAGGGCGGGCAGGAGCATGCCGGCCAGGATGGCGATGATGGCGATGACGACGAGGAGCTCGATGAGCGTGAATGCCCGGAGGAGCGCCTTCAGGTTTCGACTCTGGGGAGACTTCATGGGATCTGGGATGGAGTTGGGACGGGGAAGGGGGTCACTGGGTGACGTTGGGGATGTTCTCGGCGGGGGCCTTCGAGGGATCGATCGCGCGGAGGGCGTTGATCGCGGCGGTCACGGCATTGCCATCGGGATCCTGCAGCATCGCGGTCAGTCCTGGCACGGCCTCCTTGGCGGGGGCGCCGATCTGGCCGAGGGCGTAGGCGGCGAGGCGGCGGACGACCGGATCGTCACTCTTGAGCAGGGGGATGATCTCCTTCACAGCCCCGGCCGCATTGGGTCCCCCCGCCGCCAGTTCCGAGAGCGCCGCGGCCTTGGCGTCGTTGTCCCCCTTGAGTGCGGCGATCTGGGCCGAGACGTCGACCTTCTTCGGCGCCGACTCGCTGTCACCACATCCGGCTGCTCCCAAGCCCAGCAGTAGGCCTGTGGTCACCGTCATGAAAACGCGATGGCAAACCGCCCGGAATTTCGGGGTTCCCGGAACGGGATCGGGGGATGGCATGGCAAGTGGGTCCATAAACTTCCTCGGGGCGACTCGAGGAAGCTAGGGACATCCCGTCCCGGGAATCAAACCCGAAGTGGGGCACGGCGTGGGGAGGTTCCTCCGCGCCGATTCACTCGTCTTCAGAGCCATGTCGCCGATCCGAGGAAGGAACGGCGCTCCGTCGAGTCCCTGCATTCCCTGCGATGGCCTGGCCAATTCGGGAGAGGGTCCCGTCCCCCATGGGTGCGGAACGTCCCGCCAATCAAGATGGGGCCGTGACGGAGCACAGCCCTACCCGGGGTCAGCCCTCGGTCCCCTCGGTGACGAACTTCAGCACGCGCGACTTCTCGGCCCGCTTGCGCTGGTTCTCGTCGAGGATCTTCTTCCTCAGACGGAGGTTCTTCGGGGTGGCCTCGACGTATTCGTCGACATCGATGTACTCCAGAGCCCGTTCGAGGCTCAGCTTCATCGGGGCGTTGAGCTGGATGCCCTTGCCATCGCCCTGAGAGCGCATGTTCGTGAGCTTCTTCTCCTTCACCGGATTGACCGGGATGTCGTTCTCGCGGGCGTTCTCGCCGACGATCATGCCCACGTAGATCTGGTCGCCGGGCTCGACCATCAGGCGGCCGCGCTCCTGGACCATATTGAGGGCGTAGGAGGTCGCCTCGCCGGCGTCCATGGAGACCAGGGAGCCGTTCTTGCGGGCGGCGATCTCACCGCGGTCGGTGCCGTACTCGTGGAAGAGATGGCTCATGACCCCCATGCCGCGGGTCATGTTGACGAGGTCGGTCTCGAACCCGATCAGCCCGCGCATCGGGATCAGGGCCTCGACCGAGACCTGGTTTCCGACGTGGTTCATGTTCGTGATCTGGGCCTTGCGGAAGGACAGGTTCTCCATCACGGAGCCGAGGTTCTCGGTGGGGACCTCGACGAAGAGCTTCTCGATGGGCTCGAGCGGGTTGCCGTCGGCGTCCTTCTTCCAGAGCACCTCGGGACGCGACACGAGCACCTCGTAGCCCTCGCGGCGCATCTGCTCGACGAGGATGGCGATCTGCATCTCGCCACGTCCGGCGACGGCGAAGATCTTCGGCTCTGAGGTCTGGGCGATGCGCAGGGCGACGTTGGTCCGGGTCTCCTTCACGAGCCGATCCCAGATGTGGCGCGCCGTGACGAGCTTGCCGTCCAGGCCCGCGAGGGGTCCGTCATTGACGGCGAACTCCATCTGGATCGTGGGCGGATCGATGGGGATGTAGGGCAGGGCGGGGCGCTCCTCGGAATCGCAGATCGTCTCGCCGATGAAGACCTCCTCGAAGCCCGTGACACCGATGATGTCACCGGCATGGGCCTCCTGGATCTGGATCCGCTTCATGCCCTCGAAGTGGAAGAGGGCGGTGATCTTGTTGCGGGTGATCTTGCCGTTGCCGTGGCGGCAGATGGCGGTGTCGCCGATCTTGACCTTGCCTTCGTAGATCTTCCCGAAGGCGATCCGGCCGAGGTAGTCGCTGTAGTCGAGGTTGGCCACGAGGATCTGGAATCCCTCGCCCGCACGGGCGCGCGGCGGGGGGATGTGCTTGGCGATGGCCTCGAACAGCGGCTCCATCGTGTCGCTCGCGTGGTCGAGGTCGTTCTTGGCGTAGCCCTGCTTGGCCGAGCAGTAGATGAAGGGGAAGTCGAGCTGCTCGTCGGTCGCGTTGAGCGACATGAAGAGCTCGAACACCTGGTCGAGCACCTTCTTGGGGTTCGCGTTGTCGCGGTCGATCTTGTTGATCACCACGATCGGCTTCGCCCCGGCCTCCAGGGCCTTGCGGAGCACGAACCGCGTCTGGGCCTGCGGACCCTCGGCGGAATCCACCACCAGCAGCACGCCGTCGATCATGTTCATGATGCGCTCGACCTCGCCGCCGAAGT
>CAZZKQ010000322.1:0-4636 GCA_964654875.1 uncultured Verrucomicrobiota bacterium
CAATCATCCGGGGGGGCGTCTATCCGCCCAGTTCATCTTCTGCATCGATGATCGCGAGGAATCCATCCGACGCGCCCTCGAGGAGACCGACCCATCGGTCGACACCTACGGGGCCGCTGGATTCTTTGGGTGCGCCATCGACTACATCGGGATCGACGACGCTGGATCCGTCTCGTTGTGCCCCGTGGTCGTAAAGCCCGCCCATGCGGTCGGAGAGGCCCCGGTCGACGGGCATGACAAACTCCACGAGAAGCGGCGGCGGCTCCGGCGCCTGTGGTCCTCGCTGACCCGCTCGAGCCGGATCTCGTCGGGCACACTCTTCCGCGGGTTTGCCAGCACCCTCCTCCTGGGGGCATTGAGCCTGTTCCCTCTGGTTCTTCGGATCCTGAGCCCCTTGACCCATGCCCGCCTGATCCGGTGGCTCAACGCCCGGTTCCTGCCGGAGCCTCGGACGGAACTGAGGTTCATGCGCGACGACTCGGAATCGAAGGAGGCGACCCAATCCCTTTTCCAGGGGTTCACAACGACGGAAATGGCGGACCGGGTGGCCGGGGTGCTCGGACCTGCGGGACTCCGGACCGGACACGCCCGTCTGGTCATCGTCCTGGGACATGGATCCACCAGCCTCAACAACCCCCACGAATCCGCATACGACTGCGGTGCCTGTGGAGGGCGAACCGGGGGACCCAATGCGCGCCTCTTCGCCCGTATGGCCAATCATCCTGCGGTGCGCTCGAAGCTGATCGAACGGGGGATCCGGATCCCGGACGACACGTGGTTCATTGGCGGGTATCACGACACGTGCAGCGACGACATCGACCTGTTCGACCTCGAGAACCTGCCTGCGGGCCACCGGGGCGATCTGGCGCGCGTGCGCGGGACGATGGACAAGGCCCGGGCCCTGAGCGCGCTCGAGCGGACCCGCCGATTCCAGGCGGCCCACGGGATTTCCGACCCTGCGGCAGCACTTCGGCATGTCCAGGGACGCTCGGAACACCTCGGCGAACCCCGACCGGAATACGGCCACAGCACCAATGCCGTCGCCTTCGTGGGACGCCGTGAGACGACACGGGGGCTCTTCCTCGACCGCCGGGCCTTCCTGATCTCCTACGACAAGGACGTGGATCCCGAGGGCCGATTCCTTGCAGCCATTCTCGGCGCCGTCGTCCCGGTCTGCGGTGGCATCAACCTTGAGTACTACTTCTCGACCGTCGACAACGAACGGTACGGGTGCGGCACGAAGCTCCCGCACAACGTCACCGGGCTGCTGGGCGTCATGAACGGCATGCAGGGCGACCTCCGCACGGGCCTCACCTGGCAGATGGTCGAGATCCACGAACCGGTCCGTATCCTGTTCATCGTCGAGAACACCCCGGAGAGGGCGCTGGCAACCTTCAGGGCGAATCCGCTCCTCTGGGAGTTTCTCGAGAACCGCTGGATCCGACTGGCCACCGTCGACTCCGCCTCCGCGGAGATTCGGATGTATCGTGGAGGAGGCTCCTTCGAGACCGTCGACGGCTCGGAAGTCGACCTCCCGACCGTTCGCAGTTCGAGCGAATACCATCTGAACCGCATGGAGCACCTGCCCATCGTCCGCGTCCAACCTCAGGAATCCCGGGGTTCCTGAGAGGAGCGTGTCCCTCTGTTCCGCAGCCCCTTTCAATCCGTGAGCCTTCCCATCCTCATCGCCGTCCTCCTCCCGGGCGTGCTGTTCCTGGGTCTCAGCCTGTCGTGGCTGCTGGGCCTCGTCCCCGGGGAACGGGGAATCGCCCGCACCTCCCAGGGGGTCGCCCTGCTCTCCTGGATCCTGTTCAGCCTTGAGACGATTCCGGTCCTGCGCCCCCTCGCGGCCCCGCTACGACTCGACTTTGGGGACTGGTTTGCCAGCGGTCATGCCCACTTTGGCCTGTCCCTGTCGGTTGATCCAGAGTCGCTCCCGATGCTGTGGCTCACCGCCCTTCTGACGGGACTCGTGGCCTCGTTCTCCGTCCGATACCTCCACCGAGACCGGGGATTCCTCAGATTCTTCAGCCTCCTGAACCTCTTCACCTTCGGTGCCTATCTGGTCGCCGCAGCGGGATCCCTCGATGTCCTGACCGTGGGCTGGGAGCTGGTCGGCATCACCTCGGTGCTGCTCATTGGATTCTTCCAGCTGCGCCCGGAACCCGTCCACAACGCGGCCCGGGTCTTCGCCTACTACCGGATCGCCGACGTGTTCCTGATCGCCTCCGTCCTGCTGTCCCACCTCTGGTTTGGAACGGCTCACCTCGACACCCTGTCGTCTGGAGAAGCGCTGGCGAAGGGGCTCGATGGAACCGGCAGGATCCACTGGATTGCGCTGTTCCTGATCCTCGCCGCCTGCGGCAAGTCGTCGATCGGCCCGTTCTTCGGATGGCTCCCCAGGGCCATGGAGGGTCCCACTCCATCGAGCGCCATCTTCTACGGGGCCATCTCGGTGCATCTGGGGGCCTTCCTCCTGCTGCGGGTCCAACCGATCATCCTGGCCTCGGGTCCTGCGACACTGCTGCTGATCGTTCTGGGCTTAGGTTCGGCCTTTCTCGGAACCCTCCTGCACCGAAGCAGCTGCGACGCGAAGACATCCCTGTCGTACGCGACCCAGTCCCAGATCGGACTGATCTTCGTCGAGATCGGTCTCGGATGGGTCTGGATCCCGATGTTTCACATCCTCGGACACTCGATCGTGCGCACGGCCCAGTTCCTCAGGGCGCCATCGATGCTCCACGATCACCATCACATCCATGCCGCGGCGGGCGGTCAGCTCGCTCCAACCGGGAGCCATCTCGAGGCCCTTTTTCCCCGGGGACTCCAGGTCTGGCTCTATCGGATCGCAATCGATGGTGGGGTCTATGAGACCCTCCTGGATCGGTTCCTCGTGAAACCTGTCCTTGCACTCGCCCGCTTCCTCGCAGTGCTGGAACCTTCAGCCCCATCGGTGTCCGTCGCTGCGTCAGGAAACACCTCCACACCGGAACACCAGCCATGAGTGCATCGAGCTTCCCCTATCTCTCCCTGGGCATCCTCGCCCTGCTGACTGGGGGTCTCGTTTGCTCGGTCGCACGGGTCCGTCGGTCCCACGCGATGGGTGTCGTGCTGACCACCACCTTGTTGGTGGGATTGGGGATCTGGAGTGCGATCGACGCCGGGAAGGCCTGGCAGGGAGATGGGTGGTGCTCCCGGCTGGGGATTGATCCAGGAACCGGCTGGATGATGGGGGTTCTGTGCCTCATGGATCTCCTGATCGTCCTTGTGGCTCCGGAGCGGGACCTTCGACGCGGGATCGTGGGCGGGGCCCTCCTGCTCAGCGCGGGCAACCTCATTGCGTATGCGGCACACGATCTGACCACCATGTGGGCCGGTTGGCTCCTGGGGGCGATGCCCTTCCTCGTCGGCGCCCTCCGCCGGGACACCGCGACTCGATCCGCTCTCATGCCGGCGGTGGGCAGTGTTCTCGTCTTCGGACTGGCTCTCATGGCCCAGGCAGCAGGAGCCCGTCCCCTCACCGTCTCGACGCTCATCCTCGTCGCCGTGGCCCTGCGGAAGGGCATCCTGCCCTTCCATGGCTGGGTCGTACGGGCGTTCGCCGAAAGCCCGCTTGTCTGGATCATGCTCCTGTTCAACGGCCATCTCGGAGGCCTGCTGCTGTTGCGACATGAGATCGCCCGCCACGGGCTGGATCATGGGCTCATCGAAATCGCCTCGGGAATTGTGATCCTGTCGTCCATCGTGTGCAGCCTCCGTGCACTCGTGGAAACGAACCCTCGCCGGCTGATGGGCTACCTGTTCATCGGGCAGTCAGGACTCGTTGTCGGTGGCGTCCTGCTGGCAAACACCGAGGGGATCACCGGGGCGCTCATCCACTGGCTGGTCGTCGTCATCGCGTCCTCGGGTCTGTTCGTGCTGCTCAGGATCCTGGAGAGCCGGATCTCGGGAGCCGACTGGTGGCGGCAACCGCAGGGCCTCGGCTTTTCGGCCCCACGGTTGGCCACATTCTTCCTCCTCTTCTCCCTGACGCTCGCCGGGTTGCCAGGAACGCTGGGCTACTGTTCCCAGGAGCTTCTCTTCACGGGAGCGGCGGAGCACTCGATTCCGCTGGGCTGGACCCTGGCGCTGACCTCGGCGCTGAACGCCATCAGCGTCTTTCGGCTCTTCACCCATCTCTTCCTCGGGGTCCCGGCAACCCGTGCCCTGCCCGTTCCGGATCTGCTGCCCAGGGAGCGCTGGCCGCTCGCCATCAGTCTGGTTCTGCTCGTCGTCACCGGCCTCTTCCCATCACGAGTCATGCAGCTTCCAGAGACCCCAGCACACGAGATCGTGGCACCCGATCAGACGCACGGCGGGGGACACTGAACCCCTGCGGACTGTGGTCGCCATTCCTCCCGGCCCCAACGGCGGAGGGGGTTGGGACCCCCTCCCTCACCGGCCGGGTCACAGCCCCGATTGCCCCCACCCTGGAAACACGGTATCCCTTGGCCCATGCCGAGCTTCGACATTGTGTCCCAGGGCAACCCCATGGAGATCGAGAACGCCTTCAGCCAGGCCAAGAAGGAGCTGGCCACCCGCTTCGACTTCAAGGACAGCGGCGCGGAGATCGTGCTGGAGAAGAACGAGTTCAAGC